>CALCCU010000189.1 GCA_937900515.1 uncultured Gammaproteobacteria bacterium
TCAATTGATATGAATTGTGGACTCACTACACAATTTCTACGAAATTGAGGTGAGCCCTTCGGGGATTAAGGGGAAATTTTCACTGCCTAGCGGCATAGGGAAAGGTAAAAAAGGGCGACTTTTAACAACATCGCCCTGCCCTCGTTAGGCCAATACGTGCGACGGTTTCCCGACGCCTCCGAGTGGTTTTAAAATCCCCTCAAGGGTTGCCTGATTCAACCAACGCTTATGCACTTCAATCATGCCTTGTGGCGTCATTGTTTGTGACTGATTGCCTTGGGTTAGGTGGCGACTAATAAACCGTTTTGCATCCTTTTGAGTGCACTTAATCGCCCCTTTTTCCACCTGTTCTTTCCAGTCAATATATAGCGCATCGTCATTTTCAAGCGTGACCACTTCAGGGTCACCTTGAAAGTGGTTTTCGACTGCACGCGTGCAGTCAATTTCGCTATTTTCGGTGGCTAGATTGGGTGGTTGTGAAGTG
Source organism: uncultured Gammaproteobacteria bacterium (assembly GCA_937900515.1). Taxonomy (GTDB): domain Bacteria; phylum Pseudomonadota; class Gammaproteobacteria; order Nitrosococcales; family Methylophagaceae. Next base: position 485 of record CALCCU010000189.1, read on the forward strand.
GTATTAGCATCACTTGCACCTGCCAGCATGGCGGCGGCATTGGGGAGTGAATAACCCGACTCTAACAGCACGCCTAATTGACGGGTCAGTAACTTAGTTTCGGGTATGCCACGGCTCACAAATTCACCCGTAAACCGGAACAGTAAGCTCAAAATATCGAACGCTAACACAAAGATTAGCCACTTCAGATCCCGCGCATTTTCTTCGGGAATATTGAGTAACCAAGCAATGATTTTATCATCCGCACCATGACCCGATTCTGAGGCAATATTTCCACCGGTGAGCAGGTCAGCGCGTTGTGTTTCAAGATCAGCAATCAGTTGTTTGGCGCCAGAATAGTTTTGATTCCCGCTATGGTAGGTAAGGGCGTTTAATTGGCTCTGTAGCTCATCAATTTTCAACTGATTTGGATTAATGCACTTGGTTAGGTAGTTTGTAGGGCAGCGACTCAAGGTGGTTCTAGCATTGGCTAGCTGTGTATTCAAGCTGGATGCTTTTTCACGCTCTGATGCGGCTTTGTTGCTATCCGCATAATTTGACAGACTAGTGAGCTTGTTCCTGGCAGCTTCAAGCTGAGCATCTAACGCTCTGATCGGTGCGCTGGCAGTGGCTTCCTGTGCCGCTTTTCCGGCCCCTTCAATACCGCCGTGAAACGACCCAGCAAAGTACACCACGGTATAAGCACCCAACAAGGACATGACCCCGAAAAATAGAGCAGGGTGATTCTGATCGGTGAATGCTTTAGAGACTGCCGGCACGATCGAGGCCTTAGCGACGGCCAAACCAACGAAGCCCAGCACAAAAATCCAGGTAAGCAATCCGGAACCGTTTTTGACACTCCAATAAATCGCCATAGATCCGGCCAAGAGTTCCAGTGTGAGGGCTGAATAACCCAGCCATGAGCGCGACTGGTTGGCGTTACCGCGTTGTTGATACGCGATAAGCGCGAGGAATAGGGCAATGATACCCAAGGTTGCAATCAGTGATTCGCTACTGAAACCAGTAGTATTGATGATAGTATCGTTTTGCATTTTCTCGACTCCTAATACAGTCGTTTAAGTGAAGTCCTCCCGCTTGGTTCCCGCCAAGTGGGTAGGGCGTTACAGTTATTTTTTTGTGGTATCACCTCCTTCTAGTGGTAATTGTTGCTGGTCGTCTTCAATGAATTTTATATTTAGATGAGTGATTTTACGGCCAGTTTTTACCCTCTCAAAATGAATAAATATATTTGCTTTTTCTCTAAGCTCTTTTTCTGCCACATCAAGTATTTGTTTTTGGAAATGAACCCACTGGTAACTACTAGGAACTCCCAACATATCCCTTAATTGTTCAATGCTTTGTTTGTCAATCCATCCAATAAAACGGCCATTTGCCTTTCTCTTGTCTACCCAGCTAGCTAGTATTTCATAGAGTCGCCATGTGTAAGAGCTACTAAAACTCACAGCTTTCCGTAATGGATAACTGCTAAAGTTCTCTCTCATGCCGATTAGGTGCGGAACGACATGGTAGTTAAACTCGCAAGATATTTTACCTTCGTCAGTTTTGTACTCTGCGGAACTCATTAAAGTAAAAACGCGCTTACCTTTTTTGTTTTCCTCTCGATCAGTTGTTATTACTCTATGCATTAGAGTGTCTACGGCGCTTGCTAGATCCCTATAAGCTGTTTTTTCAGAAACGCCATAGGCTTTACTGTATTCAAGTGCTGATAACTCAATATCTTGATGTTTATTATCACCACGCATAGGGTGTAGTTTACTTATCAAGGCTTCCATGCACCGTTTTTCAGCTATCCCAAATCGGTAGTAAGCGCGAGAAAGAGCATGACCTTTAGTAACCGAGTTATTTGCTATTTCATACAGAGGATCAGCAGATGCTAGCTCATTAGAACTTTTACTTTTTTTCTGACGTGTTAGCTCAATCTTCCGCAGCAACCGATCAATATCAGACATCGTAAACACCAACTTAAAAACATAACAAGTATAATACTTGTTTTTTAAATTTAAAAACAAGTCGTGATAAATATGTTTTTTAACCATCAAAATATGTTTTTTAGACCATCAAAATATGTTTTTTAACCATCAAAATATGTTTTTTAGATCTTTAAGTATTTGATTTTTAAAAATTTTTGGCGTCTATAAACAAGAAGAAACAAAAGAAACATAACAAGAACTGTGGATAACTAAGCAATATGCAAAAAAGAGGCGTACCATTTTGGTGCTTGTAAGCCAGTTATCACACCAGAATCTTTTAACTTGGTTCTGACCAATCCAGCCAACAATCAAAAACAAAGTAGTTTAGGGCTTGCCGCCCTCTCAATGCTACGCACTGATTCACTTTGCTAGATTGTAGGGCGTTGAGTGCATCACAGTGACCATATTCCAAACTGACTTATATATTCGTATGGTTTCCATCGTTGAGCGGCTTAGCGGTCAATCTGAGGCGATTTATCCCTAGCCAAGATTAAAAGCGGTTTGTCATGAGGGTGATGGTTTATTTCCTGGCGGTATGCCGGGTTTGAACCTGATGAGCTTTGGCATTTCTACGGAGTGCTCCGCAGGTGTTATCCGTAGGGGAGACCCCTACACCCCCAAAGCCAGACTGTGGGTCGCGTAGGCCAGAGGAATCTCCTACTCGGAGTCTTATATTGGTCTATTGTGGGCTAAAAATTAATCTTTAATATGAACACAGCCTTAATGACAGGCTATTTTCCCTATGTTATCGTCATTAAAACAAGAACACTATTAAGTCTGAATTTAATTCAACTTAACATACCGCCGCCACTATCCTGTTACCCATAACTCTAGGGTATTCGCTATGGACATTACCACCGCTAGCATCGTTTTAGGCTTAATTTTCGCCGCCTGTATTGTGCTTCTGATTTGGATATGCTTGAAATAAGGAAACTGCTCTAGCGCTTAAGGCCGCTGTTAATCCGTTTCATCTTCAAGAATCCGGATTGGTAAATGTTTCAAAGGTCACGTAGATCCTGTGGGTTTGGTACCTTTGTTGAGATGTACCCAAAAATAGAATACAAGCTAAAAAACCCGCTATTCACCAAGGCATATTTAGCTAAACTTTAAGTTACTAGCGACACCTTGAGTAAAAAATTCAGGTGGGTACTGCTAACCACACCTGAATTGATTGCACATCAATTATGAATCTAACGATTTAATTACAACCGCTTGGGTATTAACCCATTATGAATCTGATCTACTATTTCTATCTGGACTGACAGAAAGCTTGTACCCATATGTACCTTTGAGTTTTGGTCTTTCTTCAGGAGTGCTCCCCCCCCACCCTTCACAGTATACCGCTAATCATTCGGTTTTT
>CALCCU010000190.1 GCA_937900515.1 uncultured Gammaproteobacteria bacterium
ATAAACTATATAGTCAGTGGTTTATCGGAATATCAATCCTACTCTCTAGCGTAGGATGTAGTGCTCATGAATATACAGTGAAGAGAGTTGCTGCAGGTATCTTTTACCACCAAGGAGTTCACGAAGAACCCTCTGAAGCTAATATGGGAGCCATAGCTAACGTCGGCTTTATTATTGGCGAACGATGTATTGCTGTGATTGATAGTGGCGGCAGTTACCTTGAAGGAGAGAACCTCTATAGAGCTGTTAGAGAACAATCAGACCTACCTATATGTTACGTCATCAATACACATGTGCATCCCGATCATTTATTTGGTAATGCTGCGTTCAAATCAACTGACACAAAGTTCATTGGCCATGAGAAATTGCCTGCAGCCATCGCTGCACGTGAAAGTTTTTTTTCAAAAACATTTAAAGAAACATTAGGAAAGGCTTATACTGGAACTGAGTTTATATCTCCTTCTATCACTGTTGCTATAGGCTCACCAAAAACCATTGAGCTAGGTAATAGGCAACTTATACTAACAGCATACTCAACCTCTCATACTGATCACGATCTGACAGTATTAGATAAAAATACAAACACCCTGTGGACTGGTGATTTGTTATTTATGGGAAGAATTCCTGTTATGGATGGCAGTATCAATGGCTGGATTAGTACCATGAAAACGTTGCAATCAATGACACTTGATAATGTAATTCCAGGACATGGAGAAGCCAGTAATGATAAGTGGCAAAAGGGCTTGGAAGCACAACTACATTATTTTGAACTGATACGCGATGAAATTCGTGTCATCATTAACGATATGGGGACCATCGAACAAGCATCAAAACAAGTTGGATTAAGTGAGGAAGGTAAATGGGAACTTTTCCCAGACTACCACCGTCGTAATATTACCGCTTCATTTGTCGAACTTGAGTGGGAATAATAAAAATTAAAATAGCGGAGAGAAACCATGTTCAACCGAATAATTAACATATTACTTACAGGCCTAACATTAACCTTATTAAGCATTAGTTTAAGCACTTATGCCGCCACACCATCAGAACCTTTATGGCCGTCATTAAAAACAGCATATTTCGGTGATAAGGCAATTCGAGAGGAAGCGAATGACTTATTAGTAATTGAAGCTCCAAAACGTGCTGAAGATGCTGCCATTGTGCCTGTGACAGTTAAATCTCTGATGCCTCAATCTTCTGATAAATACATTAAGAACATCCATATTGTTGTCGATAATAACCCTGAACCTTATTCTGCTAACTTCCACTTATCACCGACTTTAGGATTAGTTGATATTTCTACTCGTATGCGTGTAGATCAATATACCTTTGTTCGTGCGATTGCAGAAATGAATGATGGTTCATTACATATGGTGTCTCGTTTTGTAAAAGCATCTGGAGGCTGTAGTGCCCCAGCAGGTAAAGATGCTGCCGCAGCGCTTGCTAGATTAGGAAAAATGCAAATTCGTATGAGAAAGCCAACGATCGGCGAGCCGACTCAAGCACAAGTAATTGTTAGCCACCCAAACTACAATGGGCTTCAATTTGATCAAAAATCACGCCTTTATATTGACGCACATTATGTAAAAAACATTAATATCACATACAATGGTGATTCACTGATTAATGTCGATACAGGCATCTCTATCAGCGAAGATCCTAGTATTCGCTTTACTTTCACCCCTACTGAAGCGGGAACATTAAAAGCCGATATTACCGATAGTGAAGGACAGGTATTCTCGTCTGAAAAACAAATCTAACTGAAATCTAAACACATAAAAAAGGCCGCTATAGCGGCCTTTTTTATTACATCGAGAGAATCAAGATGACTATCTTCTGATCCTACATGCTTTATATGCTGCAGCATGAGTACTCTTGAATAAACCGATTCCACTTTGAACATCGGCATCATCTTTAAATGATGCCCCTCGATCACCTGGTAAGTTTTGAAAGCGGAAACCAGCATTTGCTTCTTCAAACTCCTTTTCCGTAAATACTTTAGCTAATTCATCAACAACACATGAACATTTATGTGTTGCTTCGTAAACGTTCATTTTCCCCGCATTCAACGAAATACAATCTTGAACAAAATGTACTCGTGTGACAGTAGAAAAATCATTTGCAACACTTGCATTAGACATCACAATCAAGCCTGCAGCTAATACAGACATACTTAACTTTCTCATTAAACCTGCTCCTATCCTAAATTTATTGTCTTTATTTATAATTACTCATCTTCTCTCTTCAAACAGAATACTGAGACTATGAGCCCCTCTCATTAGTTCAATAAAATCTTTCCCCTCGCATCATACCCGAACTTGATGCAATTAGTAGCTATCGGAATGAAATAGCACTCCGATTCCTTCGCCCAATAGCACAAATTAGGGTAAACTTTGATGTTTTACGTAGATAACTATAAATATACCTAAATATGTAAGGGCGGATAGACTTATGAAAAAACTATTACTTCACCTAGATACTGATCCAGTTCCAAGTGCATTCGATCAAGCTGTAGCTTACGATTCAGATGTTGATAATATCATTGCCTATGGCAACGCAACTCGTGACAATGTTACGCCTCACGTTCATGGAATGATCTTTACACGTGGTGGAAAAAAACTTAAAAACAGCGCTATTTTTATTGGTGGCTCAAACGTAGCAGCAAGCGAACTTGTTGGTGCAGCAGTAAAAAAAGCATTCTTCGGCCCAGTCCGCGTTTCAGTTATGTTAGATCCAAATGGTTCAAATACAACTGCCGCCGCTGTTGCACGTAAAGTTATGAATGGTTATGACATCACAGGTAAAAAAGTAGTCATCATTGGTGCTGGTCCTGTAGGTCAACGTTCAGCTCTTTACTTCTTAAAAGAAGGTGCTGGTGAAGTTGTCATCACTTCAAGAAGCATGGCAAGAGCTAGAGTTATTACTGACCAAATGAAAGAAGCCTATGGCGTAAATGTCACTCCAGGCGAGAGTCGTAGTGATGAGTCTGTCGCTAAACTGTTAAAAGATGCTCATGTAGCCATTGCCAGTGGTCCCGCAGGCGTATGTATTTTGCCTAAATCAGCATGGACATCAAGTTCTACTCTAGAAGTTGTTGCAGATGTGAATGCTGTTCCTCCTCTAGGTGTTGAAGGAATCGAAGTAATGGATAATGGAACTGAAAAAGAAGGCGTTAGCTTCTATGGCGCTATCGCACTTGGTAACTTTAAAATGAAAGTGCATCGCGGAGCAATTTCAGCACTATTTGACAGCAATGACCAATTCTTAGATGAAACTACTATCTACGATATCGCATGTAAAGTAGATGCCTAATCTACGTGGGTAAACAGCACATTAATAACACTAACCTTGACACGCTCGTCAGGGTTAGTGCTCCTGCACGATTACACCTTGGTTTTCTAGATTTAAACGGTACAAGTGGACGCCAATTTGGCAGCATTGGCTTAGCCATTGACTCACACAGAACAACCGTTGAAGTAAGTAAATCAAATACCATTCAAATCCATCCAGATGATGAAAATGGACAGCTTGCAAAACTGGTACAACGGTTTTATACAACGCTTGGAAATAACATTCCTAATAACGATCGTTCAGTCCATATCAAAATCACCGAATCTATCCCAGAACACGCTGGCTTTGGCTCAGGGACTCAACTTGCTTTAGCTATTGCTACTGCACTGTGCCGGTTATACGAAATAGAAGCAACAACAGCTCAGATAGCACAAAGCATGGGAAGAGGCGCTCGTTCAGGAATTGGGATCGCAACCTTCGATTTAGGTGGTTTCATAGTTGATGGCGGCTCAGCAATAGAAAGCACTCGCTCTACTCCACCAGTATTAGCACATCATAACTACCCAGAAAATTGGCGCATAGTTTTAATCATGGATAACAGTGACCAAGGCGTTCATGGTCAGCAAGAGCTTTCCGCTTTTAAACACTTACCTAAATTCCCTCTTTCTGAATCTCAGTCAATCTGCCATCTTACCTTGATGAAATTACTCCCCGCATTGATTGAGAATGATATTGACAGTTTCGGCGAATCGATTACAAATATTCAAGCATTGATAGGCGACCATTTTTCTCCTGCCCAAGGAGGGCGCTATACCAGTAAGGCCGTCGCGCAACTTTTAGAAAAATCACAGCAGCTTAATCACAAAGGTATATCTCAGAGTTCATGGGGACCGACAGGATGTGTATTTGTAAATAACGAAAAAAGTGCACAACTATTAGTCCAAACTCTTACTGAATTTTCACTCACTAACAAGCTCTCAAATATTTCATTTTCGATTGCTAGAGGAAACTCTAGCGGCGCAAGCATTGAAATTTCTCATCAATAGCGTTTATTATTGAGCGAAGAGAGAAACTAATAACAAAAATAAGGAACAATAATGGCTAAACGTTCAATAATTCACATGCTCGACCCTAATGTTCATAACAGTCCATTTGATATCAATATGGCAGTTGATGCGGGCTATGAAGTGGTCGTACCCTACAGCAATGTAAAACTTGAAGAAGTATCGGCTCTTACCCAAGATTCTATCTTCTCTAGAGGGCCTTCTGGAGTAAAGAAAACGGGATTATTTATTGGCGGACGAGATATTGGTTTAGCCATGGACATGCTTGATTCTGCAAAAAAAGCAATGGTACCTCCTTTTGAAATTTCTGTTTTTGCTGATCCAAGTGGTGCATTCACTACCGCAGCAGCATTAGTTGCTTGTGTTGAACGTGAACTTAAAAAGAATTTTAGCCAAGACTTAAAAGGTATGAGAGCCGTTGTTTTTGGTGGTACAGGGCCTGTTGGTCTTGCAACAGCTGTTATTGCTGCTCAAGCAGGTGCAATTACAACGATTGTTGATCATTTTTCAATTGATACTTCATTAGAGTATGCAAATGAAGCAAAACGTCGCTACGGTGTTGATTTGCAAGCTACAACCGCTGCATCTGACGCGGATAAAGCACGCCTAATTTCAAATGCTGATCTTGTCTTCTGTACTGCTAAAGCTGGGATCCAAGTTTTGAATGCTTCTGTTCTTGCTGACGCAAAACAATTGAAAGTTGCTGGTGATGTTAATGCTGTTCCACCTTTAGGGATTGAAGGTTTAGGCATCATGGACTTCGGTGAGCCTCTAACTCATGCTACTGGCTGTGAAGGCACTGTAGGGATTGGTGCTTTAGCTGTAGGTAATGTTAAATACCAATTACAAAACACATTACTAACAGAAACATTGGAATCTGAAAAACCAGTCTACTTAGATTTCCGTAATGCATTTGATGGTGCTCGTAAACTAGTCTAATTGCCTAAGGCTTAGCTTTTATGCAAAATCAGAGTGCACCAGTACTGATCTTTGCTCAAAGTGGACGTTTCTTGGCCCAATCAGCCACCCAAGCCGGTTATCGTGTTTGGGTGGCTGATTGCTTTGGGGATGTAGATACCAAAGCTTCATGCGAGCGCTGGCAAGTCCTACCTGCTTTATCTACATTAACGAAACAACAGTTCTTAACTATCATAGAGAACATTTCGCAAGGAGAAACTTGTAACCTGATTTATGGCAGTGGTATTGAACAATGCTACCCCTTTTTGAACTCCTTACCTCCACATATTAAGCTTCTAGGCAACTCGTTTGCTTGTATCGAGCAAATCAAAACCCCTCAATTTTTTTTTAGTCTCTTAGATGACTTACACTTACCTTACCCAGCAACTACATTTACGCGTGATGAAGTAGAAGAAAACTATATCGCTAAGTCTGCAACGGGTTTGGGTGGTCATCATATTCAAAATGCAGAGCAAGCTTTAAGTTATCACAACTACTATTTTCAAAAACGTATTACTGGAAATAGTGGCTCACTACTATTCCTTGCTAATGGACACAGTAGCTATACACTCAGCATTAATAAGCAATTTCTTGACCCTACGCCAGAGTCACCCTATCGATTAGGAATGCTTCAATCTCCTTGGAAAATATCAACTCATCATGAAAGAACATTACTTTCTGCATGCGACCAAATCATTAAGAAAGCAAAACTAACGGGGCTCAACAGTTTAGATTTTATAATTTCAAACGATGGTCTACTGTTTATTTTAGAGATCAACCCTAGACCATCAGCATCTGCCGAATTACTAAGAACGATGTACCCAACTTTAATCCAGCAACATATTGATGCATGTAATGGAGTGCTTCCCGGCCCCCCTATTACTAAACCAGACAAAACTAGATCTTTACGCTACATTTATGCAAACAATGACTTCCTAATTCCAGCCAATATGAGCTGGCCAATAGAATGTAATGACTTAACCGCTGCTGGTAATATTATTAAAAAAAATGAACCAATCTGTAGTTGTTTAGTCGAAGCAATCGATCATAAGCATGCATTACAGCAACTCTCGAAAATTGAACTAGCAATTTGTAATCAACTCGAGGCTTGAAATACCGCTTACTCATACCCATCTTGGATTTAAAGAAATCATAAACAGGTTATAACATGAAACGAATTGCCTTATTTTTAGCGACAAACATAGCTGTACTCATGGTACTCAGTATTTCAATGCGCCTACTAGGTTTTGAGGGACTGCTGGATCAACAGGGTGTTGATCTAAATATGAATGCATTATTAGTTTATGCAGCTGTCATCGGTTTTACAGGGTCATTTATATCCCTTGCCATATCAAAATGGTCGGCAAAGAATATGACGGGTGCAAAAGTAATTACTCAGCCTCGCAATGAATCAGAGCAATGGCTAGTTAATACTGTTCAAAAACAAGCTGAACAAGCTGGAATAGGTATGCCAGAAGTTGCAGTCTATGACTCAGCTACACCTAATGCTTTTGCCACAGGCATGAACCGAAATAACGCCTTGGTCGCCGTTAGTTCCGGCCTTTTATCATCGATGACACGAGATGAAGTTGAAGCCGTACTTGCCCATGAAGTTAGCCATGTTGCTAATGGTGATATGGTGACCATGGCTTTAATTCAAGGCGTAGTAAACACCTTTGTAATCGTTTTATCTCGAGTAGTTGGTCACCTTGTCGATCGCGTTGTTTTTAAAACAGAGCGCGGACATGGACCGGCCTATTGGATTACATCAATTATTGCAGAGTTAGTTTTAGGAATTCTTGCAAGCCTCATCACTCGCTGGTTCAGTCGTCAGCGTGAGTATCGTGCTGATGCAGGAGCCGCCAAACTTGTTGGCCCCAATAAAATGATTGCTGCACTACAGCGGTTAAATAACACCTCAACAGAAGCATTACCTGAACAATTGAATGCATTGGGTATTTCAGGAGGAGCAAGTAGTTTTAGTGAGCTTTTCATGACTCACCCAAAAATAGATGATCGTATTAACGCATTACGTCAGCGAAACTAATAATCGCTTGGCAATCCCCCAGCAATGATAGTACTGCTGGGGGATTAAACATTAACTTCTACAGATTGTCTTCTTCAAAGTTATAATCTAAGTTTTCCGATGGTTCTTGGATATAATATCCCATGCCGTAATCGACACCTAAACGCCACAATAGAGCTAAACTATTCGCATCCGAAACAAACTCTGCAATAGTCAACTTACCAGCTTGTTTACTCATATCAATAATAGCCTTTACAGCTGCTTGGTTTTCAGCATCTTTCGACATATTCTCAACGAAATCGCCATTTATTTTTAAATAATCGACATCTAATACATTAAGACTATGAGAAAAATCTAAACCTGACCCAAAATGCTCTAAACAAAACTCACATCCCAAACCTTTTAACTGGGCAATAACATCTTTCGCATGTTCCAGGTTATCTAAAACTACTGTTTCACTAATTTCTAGTACTAACGCACTGCCCTCAATTGAATTCTGAACTAATAATTCTTGTAACCATTCAATGATATTCGGCTTAGCGAGTGTTTGTTTTGATAGTTTCAAAAAGAATCGTGTTTTAGGGTACTCTTTTCGATGTTCAGCTAATTGTGCTATTGCTTGCGGTGCAACCCACTCATCGAGACCAATCATTAATTCTGACTTATTAATATGGCCAATAAAATTGACTGGTTCTACTATTTCACCATCAGTATTTTTCATCCGCACTAACACATCATAGATTTGCTGCTCTTCACCATGCAAACTTACAATTGGTTGGAAATGCAGGCAGAAATTACCTTCATGAAGCGCCTCTTGAATTTGTTCTTGCCAGAACGAATCTTCATCACTTTTGTCAATGCTGATGGCAGAGGTATCTGAAACAGATGGTTGGTATCGAACAACACTGTTCCCTCCCTTACGTTGTGCTTGTGTGCAAGCTTTATCAGCTCTATCTAGTCCTACTGAAGCGGATGCAAGGCTTTCAGTAATTCGGCTTATCCCCATGCTACATGCTAAGTTAAACATCTTACCGTTAACGGATGAGACATAATCTTCGATAGTTTTTCGATAAACCTCTGCTCGTTCATCAACATATGAGTCATGGCCATTATGAATCAGCACTGTAAACACTTGATCAGAATAACGCGCTAATAGCTCTCCCTCTTCACGTTTTTCAATCAGTAAATCAGCAACGCCTTTTAGTACTATATCGCTAGCACTTAGGCCTATCTGTTCTTTAATATTATTGAAGTCATCGATAACGATATACAATAGTTCTGAGACTTCTTGTCCCTCATCGGCTTTAGCGACGGCCTTATTTAACTCTTCCATAAATCGCACGCGATTATAAAGATTGGTCAAGGCATCAACTTCACGGAATGCTGATGTCGAAGCATCAGACTCTACTAATGTTAATGTTTCACTTGCTACCATAGCCTCTCTAACAACAAGCTGAGTGCAGTCTTCACCTTCAACTTCTGCCTGGCTAAACTCTACAGTAACGGGGAACTCTTCTCCATTATCCTTTTTACACATTACCGATATAGTCTGAGAGCTAGCGGTCTCTTTTTCTGAAAACTGGCGATAAGCAGTTTTGAACTTAGCATGATCATCCCTTACAACCATATCAAGAATCGATAAGCCTGCTACATCGTCCTCATCTTCATAATCAAACATCGTTAGGTAGGAATGATTAACATAAATATACATTCCCTCGTGGACATAGGCGACAGCATCGCGTGATGTCTGTAACAGTAACTGTGAACGCTTTTCACTTTCCCTTAATGCCCGTTCATTTCTACGGCTTAGTCGTCTGACAAATAAGCTATCTAATTCACGCCTAACAGCAAAAGTCAGTCGCTTAGCTTCTGAAGTTAACACCACATCTTGTGCGCCAAGCTCAAACAACTCTTCAAGCTCATCTTGATCAGCAGCGATGATAATGCATGGCACATCACGCCCAACAGAACGAATCAATCGAAGTACTTCAGCCGGAGTGACATGTTCTAAATCACTTTTACACAGCACTAAATCCCAAGAATTAGAAGTTAAAGACTGCTCTATGCCTTCAACCGTATCATGTCGAGTCGCTCGAACAGCGTGGCCTGACTGTCTCAGTTGAGTAATGACCTGATCTGCTTCTGTTAACGAGCTTTCAACTAATAATAGTCGCAACACATCATCAGTTCTTACCATGCTTATTCTCCATCACTGTAGCCGTTTATCGGCTTATTACCTTCCAACTGAGTCATTTGAGTATCCATCCATTGATACACATGCTTATTAACTTCGGCAGCCGTCATATCTTGAACGTGTATTTTCTCACCAATAATCATTTTTATTTCAGCCGGTTTTTTAATAAAGCTGTTTTTCGGCCATGCTTTACCTGCGTCATGAGCTACAGGAATGACATTCGTCTTTGCTTCAACAGCCAGTTTAGCACCACCGATACCAAAGCGTCCCATATGACCCGTTGCAACTCGTGTTCCTTCAGGAAAGATAACAATAAAGGAGCCCGCAGCCAAGCGTTCAATGCCTTGCTCAACAACTTGATTTAATGCCTTTCTTCCAGCACCACGATCAATAGCAATTGGATTTAGAGCCGCTAAGCCCCAACCAAAGAAAGGAATCCACAATAACTCTCGTTTTAACACCCAGACTTGCTGAGGAAACACGACTTGGAGAGCTAATGTTTCCCATGCAGATTGATGCTTACACATAATAATGCAGGGTTCATTGGGAATATTTTCAAAACCTTCTACTTTATAATTAATGCCACAAATCACTTTCAATAGCCATAAGTTTAAACGTGCCCACTTACTGACTATTTTATAGCGTACTTCAAAAGGAAAAGGCCACAGCAATACACCTAAGGTTGAAAATATAACTGTTGTTATAAATTGAGCAGTACCAAACAGTAAAGATCGAATAAATAACATTAATTGACAGGATCCAATAAGTGAGTCACGACCGCAGCCAAATCATCATAGACATCAACGCCAGCGGGAATATCACCTGCTTGCGAAATTTCTGCATAGCCGGTTCTTACTAAAATAGGTTTTGCATTAACCGAAGTTACCGTCTCAATCCTCATTAAAGAGGCACTAATTACTGGAACATTACTTAAATCAATTCTCAAGCGGTTCGAAAGCTCTGAATAAGCACTTTCTCTTGGTTGCCAACAGTTACAGCTTTCTACAGCTTTATGTGGACAGTAAAGAATAGCTTCGATTTTTCCTCCCACTTGAGTCAACATTCTTCGCATTTTACTGTGTACTTTGGTCAAGGTCTCAACATCAAGGTGACCTTCACTAATTCCAGGTTGATTCGTAATCACAACGACACGGTAGCCAGCCTGATTTAATCTTGCAATTGCCTCTAAACTGCCATCAATCGGAGTCCAATCAGCAGGTGAAGCAATTACCTCACCTGAATCATGATTGATTACGCCATCCCGATCTAGAATTATCAAAGACATTCGAATTAGGACCTAATTTTGTAGATGAGAAATATCAGCAACACCTAAAAATAAGGCGCGAGTCTGATTAAGAATGGCTAAGCGATTTTTACGAATAGTCATATCTTCATCCATCACCATGACAGAGTCAAAGAAACCATCCACAGTTTCACGCATATCGGCTAAGGTCGTTAATACACCAGTGTAATCAGCAGAGGCCATCAGTGGCTTAACAGCTTCTGTCACTGTCTCTAACTTAGCTACTAATGCTTTTTCTGCGCCTTCCACTAGAACACTTTCATCAACTGTTCCTGCGTCAGCTTCTGCACCGTTTTTACGCAAAATATTCCCTATACGCTTATTTCCAGCAGCTAATGACTCTGCTTGCTCTAACTGGCGGAAAGCAACTACTGCATTTAATCGTTGCATGAAATCTAAAGGCCGCACGGGCTTAACAGCCAAAACAGCTTCAAATACATCTGCTTTTATGCCTTGGTCCTGAGCATAACCTTTAAGTCGGTCATAGAAATACTGCATTACTTGTTCAGTGACCTTTGGCTCTGAAAGTTCATTCTCAAAACCTTGCTGTGCTTGTTCAATTAACACGAGTAGATCAAGATCTAAATTATTCTCAATGATGATCCTTAGTACACCTAATGCAGCTCGACGAAGGGCAAACGGGTCTTTAACTCCTGTTGGCGGTTGTCCAATCCCAAATAGGCCCACTAAAGTATCTAACTTCTCAGCTAAGCTGACTGCTTGTCCTGTTTTAGTTGCAGGTAAAGCATCACCAGCAAAGCGAGGTAAATACTGCTCATCAAGTGCTTCGGCAACTTCATCATGCTCACCATCAAGGCGAGCGTAATAACGGCCCATAATACCCTGCAGGTCAGGGAACTCTCCGACCATTTCAGTCACTAAATCACATTTAGCAAGTTGAGCTGCACGTTGCGCTAGTGGTGCTTCGCCATCAATTTTTGTCGCAATAAAGGCCGCTAATTTAGCCACGCGAACAGACTTATCAAAGACCGTACCCAGTTTATTTTGGAATACGATCGTTTTTAATTGTTCCTGACGGTCAGCTAATGGACGCTTACGATCTGTTTCCCAAAAAAAGGCTGAATCACTTAACCGAGGTAAAATAACACGTTCATTACCTGCTACAACTTGAGTAGGATCGCGGCTTTCTATATTACAAATAGTAATAAAATAAGGCAGTAATTCTCCCGACTTATCTCTTACAGCAAAGTACTTCTGATGTTCTTCCATAGAAGAAATCAATGCTTCTGCTGGCAATTCAAGGAAGCGTTTATCATATGAGCCTGATAGTGCTACTGGCCATTCAACTAAGCCTGTCACTTCATCTAATAAGTCTTCATTTAATACTGCCTCACCACCAAGCTTAGTCGCCAGTTCCAGTACTTGACCTCTAATCGCTTCACGTCGAGCAGTCATATCAACGACGACGTGACCTTCTGTTTCTAATTGAGCGACATAGGTTTGTGCAGACTCAATTCGAATGGCTTCTGGGTGATGGAAACGGTGACCCTGAGTATCTCTTGAAGCACTTACACCTAAAGTATCAAATGGAATTACGTCATTACCAAATAACAATACAAGCCAATGAACAGGTCGCACAAATTCACCTGGCAAGCTTCCCCAACGCATACGTTTTGGAATAGGTAAATCATTAAGCGCTTGCTGTAAAATATCAGGTACTAAACTTTCCGCATTACTACCTGTTTGTTCCTTTTTGAATACCAGCCAAGCACCTTTATCAGTCTCAACCGTTTCAAGATCTTCAACTTCAACTCCACATGAACGGGCAAAACCTTGTACCGCTTTAGTTGGGTTACCGTCATCATCAAAAGCAGAAGCAACTGCTGGACCACGACGCTCGACTAGACGGTCTTCTTGTTTTTCTTGCAAATCATCAACAATAACAGCCATACGACGAGGCGCTGCATAAGATCGAATCGAACTAAAACTCAACTCTGCCGCTTCCAAACCTTTTTTGATACTTACTTCAAACGCCTGAATTAATTTTTTCAATGCTTTTGGTGGTAACTCTTCTGTACCTAGCTCAATCAATAAATCACGTGTATTACTCATTATTTTGCCTCCGCATTATCTGCTTGCAGCATAGGGAAGCCTAAAGATTCACGACGATCGTAATAAGCCTGAGCAACAGCCCTAGCCAATGTTCTAACACGTAAAATGAAACGCTGACGTTCTGTTACTGAAATCGCTTTACGGGCATCTAATAAATTAAATGTATGTGATGCTTTTAATACCAATTCGTAGGCTGGTAACGGTAATCCCGCTTCAATCATTCGAGCACTCTCACGTTCGTAAGTATCAAAATTAACGAACAGACTATCTACATCAGCATGGTCAAAATTATATTCAGACATTTCAACTTCATTTTGGTGGAATACATCACCGTAAGTCACTTTACCCATTGGACCATCAGACCAAACAAGATCATAAACACTACTCACGCCTTGCAAATACATTGCAATACGCTCAAGGCCATAGGTGATTTCACCGGCAACGGGACTACATTCTAGTCCACCAACTTGCTGGAAGTAGGTAAACTGAGTCACTTCCATACCGTTCAGCCAGATCTCCCAACCTAACCCCCAGGCACCTAATGTCGGTGATTCCCAGTTATCTTCTACAAAACGAATATCATGAACAGACGTATCGATTCCCAACATTTTCAAAGAATCCAAATACAACTCTTGAATATTAATTGGCGATGGCTTTAACACTACTTGGAATTGGTAATAATGCTGTAAACGATTTGGATTTTCGCCATACCGACCATCTGTAGGCCGACGTGAAGGCTGCACATAAGCCGCACTCCATGGTTCTGGACCAATTGCACGTAAGAATGTTGCTGGGTGGAATGTACCCGCGCCGACTTCCATATCATATGGCTGGAGTAATACACAGCCTTGCTCAGCCCAATATTGTTGCAACCTTAAAATCAGTTCTTGAAAGGTTTTTGGCGTATCTGCCACTGCTACTGATGTTGTAGTCATTCGTAAATATCACAATCTATAATCAAAACTCCCTGATTATAGCGAATATCTCACTATTCTTATAGGTGCATGAGCAGGATTTATCAATGAAAAGGCTAAACGAGTCGATAAGATAAAGTATGTACTCGTCACATATCAGGCTCTCTTCAAGTTAATACCTCAATAAAGCGAAATGAAACCCTTCTTAGCCCATAAATTTCAGGTAAGATCGATACCTAAAATTATTTAGATTGGGTAAAAAAGATGAGTCGACAGATCGGCATTGTGATGGATCCTATTTCAGCCATCAATATCAAGAAAGATAGTAGCTTCGCCATGCTATTGGCCGCTCAAGCTAAAGGCTGGACACTTTACTATATGGAGCAACAGGATCTCTTCTTACATCAAGGCACCGTATCTGCTGAAATGAAGCGTCTTACTGTTCAAGAAAATACTGTTCATTGGTTTGAATTAGATGATGTTGAAACCAAAAAACTCAGTGAGCTCGACGCCATTTTAATGCGTAAAGATCCTCCCTTTGATATGGAGTATATCTACAGTACCTATTTACTAGAACAAGCTCAGCAAGACGGTGTACTTATTGTCAATAACCCGCAAAGCTTACGTGATGCCAATGAAAAACTGTTCACAGCTTGGTTTCCCCAATGTTGTCCTGAAACATTGGTTACTCGCAAAGCAGCATTAATAAAAGACTTTCAAAAGCAACATGGCGATATTATCCTCAAGCCACTTGATGGTATGGGCGGCGCGTCTATTTTCCGCGTAAAGAATGACGACCCAAACTTCAGCGTAATTATTGAAACACTGACTAATCATGGCCGTACTTCAATTATGGCTCAAAAATTTATTCCTGAAATTACTGAAGGTGATAAACGCATTTTAATGATAAACGGTGAACCTGTACCGTATGCCTTAGCCAGAATTCCAGCTCAAGGTGAAACACGTGGCAATTTAGCTGCAGGTGGCCGTGCAGTAGGCCAACCACTAACTGAACATGATCGCTGGATTTGTGCACAAGTAGGCCCTAAATTACGCGAAAAAGGTCTGATATTTGTCGGTTTAGATGTAATAGGGAATTACCTAACTGAAATAAATGTCACAAGCCCTACCTGTATACGCGAACTCGACTCACAATTTAATTTATCTATCGCCAACGATTTAATGGATAGCATTGAGCAACAATTATCATGAGATTAGCTACACTTTTATTACTTTTAGTTACTTTTTTAACTGCCTGTGACAATGAGCCCGTAACACGCCAAGCCAAGCTTTTTGCCTTTGGTACTGAAATTGATATCAGCTTATACGACGTGGAAGCAGAAGCAGCAGACAATA
>CALCCU010000191.1 GCA_937900515.1 uncultured Gammaproteobacteria bacterium
GAGTCAGGTTTATTTAGCTAACCGCGAAGCAGGCCATATTAGTACGCGTACTATCAGTCAAGCATACGATCCTGAAAAAGAGATGTTTCTACCTGACCGTTTTATTCGTGGTGAATGTCCTAAGTGTCATGCTGCTGATCAATATGGTGATAACTGTGAAGCCTGTGGTGCAACCTATGATCCCACCGATTTAATCAATCCAGTTTCTGCTGTTTCTGGTGCGACACCAATTACCAAAGATTCAGAACATTATTTCTTTAAATTAGCTGATTTCGAAGACTCCTTAAAAGAATGGACACGTGGCGGTCATTTACAAGCTGAAGTAAGCCACAAATTAGATGAATGGTTTGAAGGTGGTTTACGTGATTGGGATATTTCTCGTGATGCCCCTTATTTTGGTTTTGAAATTCCAGATGCGCCAAATAAGTTTTTCTATGTTTGGTTAGATGCACCGATTGGCTACCTAGCTAGTTTTAAAAACTACTGTGAACGTACGGGTGTAGATTTCGATGAATATATGAAACCAGATAGCACGACTGAAATGGTGCATTTCATTGGTAAAGACATTATTTATTTCCATGCCCTTTTCTGGCCTGCAATGTTACAAGGGGCTGGATTCCGTTTGCCAAATTCTATTTATGCACACGGATTCTTAACCGTTGATGGTAAGAAAATGTCTAAGTCTCGTGGCACATTTATTAAAGCACGTACGTATTTAGATCATTTAAACCCTGAATATTTACGTTATTACTATGCGGCGAAGTTAAGCTCTGGCATTGATGATATCGATCTTAACTTGGAAGATTTCCAAAACCGTATTAACTCTGACTTAGTCGGTAAAGTAGTCAATATCGCCAGTCGTTGTGCAGGTTATATCAGCAAAAAATGTGATGGGCAGTTATCAGCGACATTAGCCGATCAAGCTTTGTTTGATGAGTTTGTTTCCCAAGCAGATACCATTGCTGAAAAAATGGAAAAACGTGAGTTTGGTCATGCGATGCGTGACATCATGGCACTTGCTGATAAAGCGAACCAATATATCGATGATATGAAGCCATGGGCTTTAGCAAAAGAAGAAGGCAAAGAGCAGCAAGTAAAAGATATTTATAGTATGGGTATTAACTTATTTCGTATTTTAACGATTTATTTAAAACCTGTATTACCAGCAACAGCAGCACAAGCAGAAGCTTTCTTGAATGATGGTGAATTAAGTTGGGCAGATCTATCTAAACCATTGCTGAGTCATAGCATTGTTAAGTTTAAGCCATTAATGACTCGTATCGAAACAGATAAAATTGAAGCGATTATTGAAGGATCAAAAGAATCAATGGTAGCTGAACAAGCTGTGGCAGCTAAGCAAGCACCTGCAAGTGATGTTGAACCTCTATCACCTGAAATAACCTTTGATGACTTTGCCAAAATTGATTTACGTATTGCTAAAATAGCCAATGCCGAACATGTTGAAGGTGCTAAGAAACTCCTTAAATTAACACTCGATATTGGTAATGGTGACAAGCAAGTGTTTGCTGGTATTAAGTCTGCTTACAATCCTGAAGATCTGGTTGGTAAGTTAACGGTAATGGTCGCTAATTTAGCACCTCGTCAGATGAAGTTTGGTCTTTCAGAAGGCATGGTGTTAGCCGCAGGTCCAGGAGGTAAAGATCTGTTTATCCTAAATCCTGACGAAGGCGCTCAGCCCGGCATGCGAGTTAAATAAGTACATCTTCAGGACATACCAAAAAGCCGTTGCTATTCATTTAGCAACGGCTTTTTGATTTGTGCTCAGTCTCTCACTAATTACGTTATTGACGGAATCTATACTTAATGACGAATCAAATAATCAAATGAACCAAGTGCCGCTCTCGCACCATCACCCATTGCCATAATAATTTGCTTGTAAGGAATGGTTGTTACATCCCCTGCGGCAAATACCCCTGACATTGATGTCATACCGTGATTATCAACCTCAATTTCACCATACTGGCTTAACTCAATAGTATCTTTTACCCAATCAGTATTTGGTACTAGACCAATCTGGATAAAAATAGCATCTAATTGTAAATGATGCGTCTCGCCACTCACCCTATCTTTATAGTCAAGGCCAGTTACTTTTTTATCATCACCCGTTATTTCAGATGACTGTGCATTGGTGATCACTGTGACATTAGGCAAGCTCTGCAATTTCTTTTGTAACACGGCATCAGCTGTTAATTCAGCATCAAACTGTAACACCGACACATGGCTAACAATACCCGCTAAATCAATCGCAGCCTCTACACCCGAGTTCCCTCCTCCCACTACAGCGACCGGCTTACCTTTAAATAAAGGACCATCACAATGAGGACAATAGGCTACACCATGACCACGGTATTCGTGTTCACCAGGTATATTAAGCTCTCTCCACCGTGCTCCTGTCGCCAAAATAACGGCTTTACTTGATAATACTGCTCCAGTTTCAGTTTCGATATGAATAAACTCATTTTTCTTTGATAACTGCTTAGCACGTTGTAAAGTCATAATATCAACGTCATATTCTTTCACGTGCTCTTCAAGTGCAGATACTAATTTTGGACCTTCTGTCTCTTTCACAGAAATAAAGTTCTCAATTGCCATCGTATCCATGACTTGACCACCGAATCGTTCAGCAACAATACCTGTACGGATCCCTTTTCTTGCCGCATAAACAGCTGCCGAAGCTCCCGCTGGGCCACCACCTACAATTAATACATCATAAGGGGCTTTTTCATTCAACTTTTCTGCTTCACGTGCCGATGCTCCTGTATCTAACTTAGCAATAATCTCCGCCAAACTAATACGGCCTTGGGAAAAGGCTTCTCCGTTCAAATATACACTCGGCACAGACATGATTTGACGTTCATCAATTTCTTCTTGATACAGAGCGCCATCGATCATAGTGTGACTAATATTTGGGTTAAACACCGACATAACATTAAGCGCTTGAACTACTTCCGGGCAGTTCTGGCATGACAAAGAAATATAGGTCTCAAAATCATATTGCCCTTTCAAACCTTTAATTTGTTCAATTACATCGGCTTCTAGTTTCGCTGGGTGTCCACCTGTATGAAGCAAGGCTAATACCAGCGAAGTGAATTCATGTCCCATAGGAATACCAGCAAAACGAATATTTTCATTGCCATCTGGTTGAGTCACCAAGAAAGATGGCATACGTTTATCATCATTTTTCTCGATAAATGTAACCAATTCAGACATGGCTGCAATTTCAGTTAGTAGTTCACGGACTTCAACTGATTTTGCACTATCATCTAATGAACCAATCAATTCTATTGGATGTTTTAAATTGCCTAAATAACTCTTTAATTGTGTTGCAATCGCTGCTTCTAACATAACGGTATCCTACTTTTGTATTATGAGTTGAGCGTGTCTAGGCTTACGCCCAGACACAAACTCAATTTTCTTAATTAGATTTAGATTTTGCCTACTAAGTCTAATGATGGTGCCAATGTTTCTTCACCTGGCTGCCAAGATGCAGGGCATACTTCACCATCATGTTCTGCAATGTATTGTGCTGCCTGAACTTTACGAACAAGTTCTTTTGCACTACGGCCGATACCTAAATCGTGAACTTCACAAACTTTGATTTCACCTTCTGGATTAATCACGAATGTGCCACGTAACGCTAGACCCTCTTCTTCAATCATTACTTCAAAGTTACGACTAATGACACCGGTAGGATCACCAATCATTGGGTAGTTAATTTTCTTAATCGTTTCAGAAGCGTCATGCCATGCTTTGTGGGTAAAGTGTGTATCTGTTGATACAGAATAAACTTCAACACCCATTTCTTGAAGTTGTGCATAGTGGTCAGCAAGATCACCTAACTCTGTTGGACAAACAAATGTGAAGTCTGCAGGATAGAAAAATACGATTGACCATTTGCCTTTTAAGTCTTCAGATGAAACTGGAACGAATTCACCTTTGTGGTATGCAGTTGCACTGAAATCTTTGATTTGTGTATTAATTAATGATGACATTTTTAAATCCTCTTTTAAGTTGTTTTGAGTTTTGTCCTAATCGACAGGAGCTATTCTAAAGAAACACAATAATCATATCCAACGATTAAATACGATAAAATTAATCGTTAAAAACGATTAATTGAGGCAAGCCTATATTCTGTCTATTCAGGGTTGTAATTTCAGCTTTAACTTATGGGGTGGAGGACACTATCGTATTGATAAGTGATATAACAAGTCAGTTATTATTAGTGTCTCATGAGGCTTATTTTCTAATTTAGGTTTTAACTCTCACGAGATTTTTTTTCACATCAAGGCCCAACCGGCCTGTTTTAACAACATTACGGCGTATACCTGTCACAGGTGCAATGATGTAAAGATCGCCATTTTTTCCTAATAACTGATTATTCACGCCTTGTGATTTAGCAATGCCTGCATTGGCTTTGAGGTGGTGCAATTCGCCATGAACTGGAATCGCACAGTTTGGCTTGACCCAGTTATACATCGCTTTAAGCTCATCACTAGCAGGATGACCCGAGGCATGAATTGATAAAACACTATCATCAGCAGTAATAACATCAACTTGCATGGCTTTTAATCTATCAATCATCAAATTGATCGCTATTTCATTACCAGGAATCACTTTAGAGCTAAAAATGACAGTATCACCAGGTTCAAGATGCATATCACGAAAACTATTGGCACTGAGTCGGTTCAAAGCGGTTCGAGGCTCTCCTTGACTACCGGTTGCCACGATGAGCACTGTATGGCGTGGAAGATATCCCAGATGTGTTGGATCGACGCTGGTTTCAACCGATGTCCAGAGGCCTGTTTTCTTAGCTGCTGACATCATATTAATCAATGAACGCCCTAGTAAACCAAGATGACGATTCGTCTGTTGCGAAATTTCGGCAATCGTATGTAACCGAGCTAAATTACTACCAAAACAGGTGACAATCACTCGCCCTTTCGCATTTTCAATGTGATGCTTTAAACCTTTATGAAGGCTGCCTTCTGATTCAGACCAGCCTTGTACATCAGCATTAGTTGAATCACAGACCATCGCATCAATACCAGATTCAGCTAATTGCCTGTATTCACTTTCTTGATAGGCTCTACCCAATAATGGTTTTGGATCAAGTTTCCAATCAGCAGTATGGAAGACATTGCCGACGGGGGTGCAAATTTTCAAGCCATAAGGTTCAGGAATAGAATGCGTTAAGCCTATCCACTTGAGATTAAATACACCAATATCAATTTCAACATCAGGGTCAATAATATGAACGGTGACTTTTTTGTCCAAGCCTACTTCGACTAATTTTCGTCGTAATATTTCAGCCGTAAATTTAGTGGTATAAACTGGACAACGTAAGCGTTCCCATAGATAAGGTACCGCTCCAACGTGATCTTCATGAGCATGAGTTATCACTAAGCCTGTTAACTGAGATCGTCGATCAACAATAAACTGAGGATCGGCCATTTGAACATGAGGTTGGTTACTAGCAATCAGCTGCCCATCTAGATCGGTATCTTTATTAAAGATAACACCACAATCCACCATTAACCACTGACCATCATGGCCATAAAGATTCAAATTCATGCCGATTTCACCTGTGCCACCCAGTGGTAAAAACCAGAAGTCTTGTGAATCAGGTGTCATGATGTTTCCATTTAGTACTTAAATTGATTGTGTATTATGCCAAATATAATCCAAAAAAATGTAGCTATCATTCATATTAAGTAACGAAATAAGTGAATTTTTATTAGAAGTCGCACCAATTTTCAGTAAAATTGAAATCACGCTCATATACCTAATTCCTCTCTTCAGCATTAATTTATAAGTGTCAATTAATGCCATATCGTACATAAATGATATAATGCTCGCTCATTTGATATGA
>CALCCU010000192.1 GCA_937900515.1 uncultured Gammaproteobacteria bacterium
GCCAGTAGTTGACTTTATTGGCAGGGCCGAAGCCGTACCAAGAAACAGCCCCATATAAATTCAAGCCTGGCAAACAAAGCTAATAATCTACGTTATAATCAGAATGCAAGTATCACATAATATCAATAAAATTATTTAATGTTATACAGGATATACACTAATGACTTGGGATGCATGGTTTGTCTTAGCGGTTATATCGCTGTGCTTCGGGCTACTGGCTACAAATCGATTTTCTCCTGATTTAATTTTGATGGGAGGTGTTACGCTATTTTTAGTTAGCGGCATTATTTCCCCTTCACAGGCTTTAGCTGGCTTTTCCAATGAAGGCATGGTGACCGTAGCGGTTTTATATATCGTTGTTACGGGAATACGTGAGACTGGTGGGATAAACTGGATCGTGCAATCGGTTTTGGGTGTCCCTAAATCATTAGCAAACGCACAAATGAAAGTGATGGCACCAGTGGCAGCTTTGAGTGCTTTTCTTAACAACACTCCAGTAGTCGCTGTGTTTATTCCTGCTATCGAAGACTGGGCTAAGCGCCATCGTATTTCTGTATCAAAACTAATGATGCCTTTGAGCTATGCCGCCATTGCCGGCGGTACATGCACCTTGATAGGAACAAGCACGAATCTGGTTATCAATGGAATGGTGATCACAGAGACCACGCACTCACAGTTTGGTATTTTTGACCTTGCCTGGGTAGGTATCCCGATAACGATTGTAGTATTTGCATATGTTTTAATTACCCAGTCCTGGTTGTTACCTGAACGTCGACCCGCCGTAGGCAAGTATTCTGACGTGCGAGAATACACAGTGGAAATGCTAGTTGAAGCTGGCAGCCCTCTCGTAGGGAAAAGTATAGAACAGGCAGGTTTACGTCAATTACCAGGACTATATTTAATTGAAATTGAACGAAATGGGAAGATTCTCACGGCTGTTCCCCCTGATGAAATATTGTTAGGCGATGACCAACTGGTATTTGTAGGTGTAGTAGATTCAGTCATCGATTTACAACGTATTGCAGGTCTTAAACCTGCGACGAATCAAGTCTTTAAGCTGGACTCTCATATAGACAAGCGCTGTCTAACAGAAGCTGTTATCTCTAACACCTCCCCTCTTGTTGGTAAGACAGTACGTGAGGGTCATTTTCGTAGTATATACAATGCCGCAATCATTGCTGTAGCTCGCAACGGGGAAAAAATTAGCCAGAAGATTGGTAATATAAAATTACGTGCCGGTGACACATTGCTAATGGTGTCTAATCCTGCTTTTGTTGAACAACAACACAACTCCCGAGACTTCTATCTTGTAAGTGGATTACCTGATTCACAGCCAATACGCCATAAACTCGCCCCGCTTGCTTTAATGATTTTATTTGTAATGGTGATGACAGTGGCACTTGGATTGCTCAGCATGTTAAAGGCAGCCATGTTAGCAGCAGGACTGATGATTATTACACGTTGCACCACTGGGCGCATTGCACGCAGGGCAGTAGATTGGCAGGTACTTATCGTTATCGCGGCATCATTTGGTATTGCTTCAGCACTGCAAAACTCAGGTGCCGCATCAACGATTGCCCAATGGGGCATCTCTTTATCACAAGGTAATCCTTTGTTAGCACTTACCTTTGTATTCGTATTAACATCCATTTTCAGCAGCATTGCAACTAATAATGCCGCTGCTGTAATTATGTTTCCGATTGCTCTTTCTACATCGGAAAGTCTTGGTATTAGCCTCCTCCCTTTCGCTGTGGTAATTATGGTGGCTGCCTCCGCAAGCTTTGCTACACCCATTGGATACCAAACCAACCTGATGGTTTTTGGCGCAGGAGGTTATCACTTTAAAGACTACTTTTATTTTGGTGCGCCATTAACGGTTATAGTAGGAATTGTCACTATAACTATTGTGCCATGGGTATGGCATTTGTAGTGCATAGCTGCAACCACGTGACAGCTATGGGCTGCAAAAAATGCCATGTTATCAACAGGGCGATTCCTACCTTGGGAGGAGGATACTGAATAAACAACTTCATTTTTACCTAACAATCATCGTCACTGCTACTTGCGACACCAGTACCTGTTGTATCTTTCGTTTTAAGAAAATAGGATTAAAGTGCACCTTCTCTAGTAGCAAATAGCTCGGTATTTGATCAAAAATAAAGCAGCAGGTAATAAGAAACGAGGGTTTAGAAGAAATAATGGATCGAATTCATATGGATTTAAGCTAAACGATAATAGAACAGCATAATTAGATTTTACATATCA
>CALCCU010000193.1 GCA_937900515.1 uncultured Gammaproteobacteria bacterium
CAAGTTGATCACTGGTATTAATCAAGGCGATGCCTTGCGACAAATTATCAACCGTATTCTGTAATAACCGCGTTTTTTCAGCGAGAGCCTCCTCCCTTCGCTCTGTTTCAGCCGCTTTCAAGTTACTGATGTCAGTGTATAAAATAACCAATCCGCCATCGGATGTTTCGCGCTCACTCATCTGAACCCACTGGCCAGACATCAAACGAAACACCTTACTTCCACTACCGGTGTCAGCATCTGCTTCTACAATAAGCCCACTTTCATTCGCTAGGCGTCGTATATCTTGGATACTTGTCCCTGTGGTTATGGAAACGCCGGTTCCTTCCCAAACTGTTTGGAATTTACTGTTAAAAAGGACAATCCGGCGCTCAGAATCAAACAATACAAAGGCATCAGATATGCTTTCTATTGCATCGATCAGATGCTGATTCGCAAGGTCAGCATCTCGATTAGCTCGTTTTAAAGCCCGATGGCTGGTCTTCAGTTCAAATAACGCTTCATTCAAGGCTTCTGTACGCTCACGAACCTGCTCAGCAAGTACCACTGAATGCTCAAAGGCAGCGTAAGGGTTAGCCCCTTGCGCATTGCTTGATTCAACACGCTCAATCAAAGCGCCGTTTATTTTACGCAGCTTGGCGTTTTCTTTTTTAAGCACCGCAATTTGCAAACGCAGATCCATTTCTGGCGTTACATTATCAGTCATCAGTTACTTGCCCGATTACCACACCTGTGAATGTTTGATTGATATGCATACCCTCCAGATGCTCACCGTATGTATTAAAACCAATCACTCGATGTTTTTTCAGCAGAGCCGACGTTTCTTGGTAGCGCCCAGGGATGTGCTGGGCTTCTAAGCGCCTTAAAAAGCAATCACAGCCAATCGTTAACTGTGGCTCTCCTATTTTTTCTTCTATGCGGCTTAGCTGTTGCGTCAGGTCAGCCAACATATCTCCCCGCTCCATTCGCGTTAAAACAATTCCGTTCTCAACCGCGCAGTAAAACGTAAGACTGAGGTCATCGTTTACTTTTTGTATCGAGCGTACATAGAACTCTTCTCCTATTTTGACCGCTACAGGGTTTAGCGCAAAAACCTCAGGATTAAGCTCTTCAACCGCGATGCCTATCATCCGCGCATACTCTTGAGCCGCTGGCTCCGCATTTAACTCATAGACTCGGCGACCATCTCGATCGGCCGCTGTCACCACCAGCTTTTCAGACAGGCTCTTTAAATGATGGGTTGTGAAGACTTGAAATTCGCAGTCCGTATTAAAAAGTAGGACAACAGCAGCGCCTGTATGGAAAGACCCATTGGCGAACACATGGGTATTGGTAAGATGAATATCGTCCCCGGCGGAGCCTCCAAAATTAGGAATGTTACCCAACGCCGCATTTAAGCTCACTAAGACATGTTCTTCTTGGACTGATAGGCCATCAAGCAAGGTAAGGACAAAGCTATTACCTACAATAGGCGCCACTTGGCGCTCGCGGCTTTTACGAATCAGCTTATCAACTACGTTTTGCGCTTGGGGCAATGAAAATTGTTCCATCGCCTCAACCAAACCGACTTCTACAGAAAAGTGCTCGCGGTAAAAACCGATGGCACTGATTGCTCCTTGCGCATATCCCTGAGCAGTGATTTCCCCTGCTGTCGTACAACCGGCGATATTGACATCATAAAAGGCATAGTTAAGCGCTGTAGCCAATTTATCGAGGTCATACTCGGCTGAGCAGAAAAACAGCACAAAGCCTAGCTCAGGGCTACACAGCTGCTCTTTTAACTCGTTGACAGCAGTGACTATATGGCTGCTATTTGAATAAGCAGTTATAGCTGAAGTTGGCATAAGACTTATCCTGTCAGAATGTATGCATAGTTCCAGTCTAGGCAGCGCTTACGTAGGTTCAAATACTACTTGAGAACCATTTATTAACGTTATATCACGTAGTTGCGTTTAGCCTGCGGTGCTTACCGTTAGCATATGGGCTAACAGTGCACGTAGTTTGCCCGGTTTTACCGGTTTGTTTAGCACTTGGACCCCACCTGAACGCAGTATCTTGAGATCGGGATCATGCCGCTCTGCCGTAATCAAAGCGGTTGGCAATCGGCCGAAAGACTCATCTAAGTCGGCCAGCGCATCCAGCGCCGTCGCGTTATCGTTCAAGTGGAAATCTAATAAAGTGGCACGCGGAACGACCCCTTCATCATCTAACAGTTCGATAGCGGCTTGTGCACTTTCCGCTGTGTATGCCGTTAGCCCCCACTGTGTTAGCAGGGCTGCCATGCTCATGAGAATTTCAGGCTCATTATCAACCACCAGCACAGCTTCACCTGAGAAGTGCCCAGCCGCCACTGGCGCTGGGCGAGCTTTCATTGCAGCGGGCTTTGCATCACTCAAAGGGACCGACACACGGAACACGGATCCTCGACCTGGCACAGATTGCACACTTACTTTGTGGTTTAAAACCCGCGAAATGCGCTCGACTATCGCCAACCCCAAACCAACGCCTTTACGCTCGCCGTTTCGATGTTGAGATAGTTGATTAAATTCACGAAAAATATCACTCATTGCACCGCTAGGAATACCATCGCCGGTATCCCACACTTCAATCGACAATTCTCCACTACGTTTGCGTGCGGCTACAAGTACCCCCCCGGTGTCGGTATAACGCAGAGCATTACTCACAAAATTGCGCAAAATACGCATCAATAAGCGCGCGTCACTGTAAACCATGACATCGCTATCTTTCACCCGCAGCTGTAAGCTACTTTGCTCAGCAACAACCTGAAACTCAGTAGATAGTGTGTTGAATAACTGCGCGATATGAAAATCGCAACAATCAGCTTGCACCGCATTTTGATCTAGCTTAGATATATCAAGGAGATCAGTAAGCAATTCTTCCGCACTATCAAGAGCAACCTGAATACGCTCTACTAAATGATGGTCATCCATTGATAATGGCCGCTCACGTAGTGTAGATACCAACAAACGCGCCGCATTCATCGGCTGTAATAGATCGTGACTAGCCGCAGCCAAGTACTTATCTTTACTCTGGTTTGCCGCAACAGCCTGCTCTTTAGCCTCTTGCAGCGCATGCTGAACAAGGGAGCGCTCTGCTATTTCATCCCTTAGCTGAGCATTTACACTCTCCAATGCCTCGGTTCGCGCTAAAACGCGCGCTTCAAGCTCTTCATTAAGCTTACGCAAACGCATCTGATCATTTACACGCTCAGTGATATCCTGAACAAACGCCTCAAAGGTAGTGTCGCTAACCTCTTCTTTAAGTAGAACGTTCATCGAGACGTAGATAGTCTCTCCATCCGCCCGAACTAAGCGCGTCTCGTAACGAAATACCTTTCCGTCTCGTTTAAGTC
>CALCCU010000194.1 GCA_937900515.1 uncultured Gammaproteobacteria bacterium
TCGACAAAAAAGTTAAGTTCGATCCCAAACCATCACCAATTGAGCAGGCAATAAGTCTAAATTAGTATCTAGTGGCGTACTGTTAGCAAAAGCCTCTTGTCTTACGATAGAAGGAATATCTGCTACTTCAATTACATCACTAATAACACTACCTTTATCGTCGCTAGTTCTTACTCGCCAGATACCTGTCAATACAGATTCTTGAATATGTACATTTGTATCACCCTGATACAGCACACTTACTTCTCCTTCATTTAGAACCTGATTGACCAAATTAATATTGTCGACATCAAGGTTACTGATATCAAAAATAATCGCCGGTTCCCCTGCTTTATAATGCTTAATTGCAGCATAAAGTCTTGCCAACATAGCTTTGGCATGGTCAAGGTTCTCAACTTCTTCAGGCTCAGGAATGATTGGAGTTTCATAGGTATACATTTCACCTGGTGGCTTGGTGAAACTAAAATTTTCATCACCCGATTCTAGTGGTTGGGAACCCTCACCGACAACTGGAATATCAATAGGTCTACCATGGTATTTTATGTCCATTTTTCACTCCAATAGTTAGTGGCTTACAACGGGTATTCCAATCGACTTTGGACGACTAGATTGTGAGCTAAGAATTTGCTTAATTTCAGTTAAATAATGCGACCAATCTTGTATACCCGTTATGGCATTTAGATACTTATCTCTTCGCATAAAAACTAAGGCTGGCCATGATGTGAAGCCATACATTGATTGCAATTTTTTCTCATCATCGCGTGCAATTACGGCCGGTTTCATTTCAGGAAAAACAGAGGCTAATTCAGGTAACACAATGGCTACATCATTCGATTCAGCAAAACGAGTTGCATCCTCAGTAAAAAATAACACCGTCAGTTCATTTTCTTGTAAAAAGTTATTAAGCGTCTTTAACGTTAGTAAAGGATAATTAAGTTCTTGGTGAAGACGATCTATAAGCGGTGTGGTAGTAGACATCATTTAATTCCTTTGTTTAGGTTTTGGGCTGCAACTTGAGCTTGTAGATGGGGGGGTAATTCAGGTTCACGATTAACCAAGTCATCGAAGAAATGATCTATTTCACCTGACCCATTCATGATGCTATCCATTGCCAAGAGTGCTTGCCTAATTTGACCAGCATTTTCATCCGTCAGTACTTCACGAGCACCGCCCAGAAAATTTAAGATCCATGTTCCTATTGGTTGCTCACCCACCAGTACCATATCAACTAATTCTTGTTTGCCATTGGCCTCACACAGAGCAAAAACACCACGTGTTTCTATAACTTGCATGGGGATTCCAATACACATTAGTACTGGCCTCGATGATCAACAGGTACACTTAATGCCTGCTCAATTGGTGATGGTTTGGGATCGAACTTAACTTTTTTGTCGAGTAAAACACGTTCATCACCTAATCGGCAGGCGTCATGCTCTGATGGCCGACCTGCCTCATATTGTTCTAATGCTAATTCTGAAGGTGATAACAACTCAACCTTAGGTAGAGGTTCTTTACGTTCATGAACAGAAATACCTAACTTCTCTAGATAGTCAACAACTATGGTAATTGCGGGATTTATTTGAGCTTTTACGGCAGGTCGAAG
The DNA here is from genome assembly GCA_937900515.1 of uncultured Gammaproteobacteria bacterium. Taxonomy (GTDB): domain Bacteria; phylum Pseudomonadota; class Gammaproteobacteria; order Nitrosococcales; family Methylophagaceae. The sequence continues at coordinate 1,604 of CALCCU010000194.1, forward strand.
GCTACCTCCAAAATCCTCTAATTCAACAGGCTGGACACCTACAAGCAGTATTTTTTCAGGATAATCTCCAAGTAGTTTTGACGTGGATAACACTTCTTGAAAGCCAGTTTGGTGAAGACTCATTTTCTTTGCACCCATAAAATTTGGCACATCATCGTCTTCGACTAACAATAGCTCTCCATCATCAAGGTGATAATCAATAGCATCAAAGACAACTAATATATCTGCTGATTGCACATGTTGAACTAGATAAATGCCTTGTGTACCACCATCCATCAACGTGACTGTTTCTGGAAAACTATAACGACGATGTATTTCTTCAATACAACGAACTCCGAAACCTTCATCCGCCCATAGCACGTTACCAATACCGAGTAGTAAAACACGTTTCTCACTCATACTAACTGCCTCAAAGATCGAAAACACAAAGCTTTTGGGAGATATTATTACACTTATAACAATTTGTGAAATGTTTTATTACATTTTTTATTTTCTCATACATAAAATCACCACTTCACTGTAAATACCAATTA
>CALCCU010000195.1 GCA_937900515.1 uncultured Gammaproteobacteria bacterium
AATAAGTGCCAGTGTGGTGTGGCATCATGCTGAGGTTCAGCAACTCTAATACCGTATATGTGTATCAGATCTCGCTTTAGCTTGGCTCTAATTCTTTTCCATAGGGTGGTGAGATACTCTTGAGCTTGCTTGGGATCTGTTCCATCGTACAGTGGATTTATATCACCGGATCTAGCGTAAATAGGATGCATCCGCGAGGGGCAGGTCAGCGTGACGAATAATCCATCGTGATTTAAGTCTTTTGCTATTTGATCAGAGCCAGCAATTCTAACCATTAATTCACAACGTCTATTCTTAGGGTTGGCCTGAGAATGACTTATTAATTCTGAAAGTGAATACTCACAATCATCTATGTCATTTGTAACAGTTAATAGATCTAAAACTCTTCTATTTCGATCTTTTTGTTCTTGGTGGCGTTTTAGTGTTTCATCACTAATATATTTGGCTGAATGTTTATGCACTAGACCCGCAGTAATCATCCCTACTTCAAATCGATACTTGTGGAGTGAGCGAGCCTGTTTACTCCACCATTGTTCATCAAGTAATCTTTTTATTGCACCAGATAGACTAATATTATCTTTAACAATAGGTGGCGTTAATAATTCTTTTCTTACTAATCTGCATAATGACTCATAAAGCTTTAAGTCATCAGTAATAAGCTGCCTAAAGCTGAAACATTTTGCGGTGATGTTTTTAGCATAAAGTTTTAGTGACTCATCACTTGTCGCTAAATTTACCGTCTTGAATGTGAGATACTCAGAAATTCTAAGCAAATATAAATTGGCTTTTTGTAACCCTTTATTTTCGAAGATAAGTGAGTATTTATGTGCAAGTAACTTACTAATTCGAGGGGGTAGGTGAGCAAGTTTAAAGTGTCTGAACTGTCGATCACAGCCTGATGGTGTACCGATATGCCATGTTGATTTTTCTGCTTCTGAAAGGTCAACAGGAATAGGAGGTGTTTTGAACTTCATTATTAAACCGGTTGAGAGGTTGAAGTTCTTATACTGTTTTCTATGTACGCATCGAGATCTGAAATTCGATAACGAACTGCTCTAGAACCTATTTTGATAAATGGGATTCTAGCTCCAGCCCATCTATCACGTTCTAAAAATGCATTACTTACAGATAAGTAGTTTGCAGCTTGTTTAGTGTTTAGTAGTTGTGATGACATTGTCTGCTCCTTTAGTTTGTTGTCAGGAGCAATGATGTCTAAAGTTAAATCGTTAAAATACTACATATGCTTTTGAACGTACTACGTGTGCATGGGATGTATAAAGTTATTTAGGAGATATTTTCTTTCGATATTCTCTTAAATGTTCTGTAAGTGTTCTGACAGCATTGGCTTCAATTAATGTAGGACAGAGTATTTTTTTTTCATCTTCACTAAGGCTCCTAAAGTAATTACGAGCGACTTGGGCTTTGCTCTTTTTTTGAGCATTTTTATCAAAGACACGTAAGAAGTTATTTTTTATTTTTCTAATCGGTTCATAACGCTTATTTGCACCTCTTTGAGCTCGTCGCTTTACTTCAGATTCAATACTGGATGAAAAAGATGATTTAAGAGGCTCTAATGCTTCACCAAAACAAGTGGCTTCAGTAGCTGAGGTTAAGCATAAAAGTACTTCATCTTCCATGCCCCAGTCATATTGATTTAGTTTAGGTGTCATATAGTTTTCTATAAGAATAGCTTCATCAACCATAGACAGAGCCAATAAGCCAAAATATTGGGCATCGGATAGATTGAAGTTTAACTTAGCCAAGATTCCTAGGTTTTGGTAGATAAGTCTAGGGGTGCTAGATTTTATATTTTGATCACTTTTATATTCAGAAAACTCTTTGTGAAACAAATCTAAAAGTGCTGATGAAGCTTCATTAAACAAATGAATATTGTGAGCAGGTAGATTAACTAACCTGCTAGCACGTTGAACAACTAGGCGAAAATGATCCTCGTAGAGGTTAGGGCTTTCATCCAGAATTAAGACGTAATCTAATTTGGAGGGCTCAAAAAATCGCATATTTTAATTCCTTTTATCAAAAATTTTAGCTAAGTTTCATGTGATGAAATATAAACTCACTAATTTTTTGCATTGGTTGTCTTAACCTTTCTACATCTATAACTATATATCCTGCTGTAACATCTCGAGGATCTTTGTGATTGAGTAATTGTTTTAACGCATAGGCGGGGATATCTAAACTTTCAGCTATTGTGATAAAGGTTCTTCTTAGATCATGTAGGGTAAAACTAACACCAGATAGTTCACTTATTCGAACTAATGATTTTTGCGGGTCAATGATATGTCCTGTTGCTGAGTCACTTGGAAATACAAAATTATTTTCTCTATTCTCATACCGTTTTAATAATAGTGACTCTAAAGACTCTGAAAGAGGTAACGTGTGAGCTTGACCATTTTTGGTATCTTGAATGGTGAATGTCTTATCTGAGAAATCAACGTCATCCCAACGGAGTTGGGCCCCTTCTGATCTTCTCAGTC
>CALCCU010000196.1 GCA_937900515.1 uncultured Gammaproteobacteria bacterium
GCGGTAAATATTAACTGGAGTCGTGAATCAAAACTATACTACCTAGCTCGCGCAGTATCGCCGGGGACGTTTATTATTCCGCCGACGTTTGCGCAAGATATGTATAAGCCTGATTATCGCCACATTGGTGGGCAGGCCGGTAAGGTAACGGTACAGGTTCCGTAATACGTGGTAGGAACGCCGAAAAAAGAAGGACGGTGCTGGCGGCTACGCCTAGCCGTTCTTAGCACAGGTTTGGTCGTTATTGGGTGTTTGCTGCTTAAGTATCTAGATTGGCGATACCCGTTAGCACCGTTGCCACAAGTGAGCACTCTTGTGTTGGCTGATGATGGTACTCCTCTGCGTGCCTTTCCCGGTGATGGAGATCAGTGGCGTTACCCTGTTGGTATTGACGATATATCGCCTCATTATTTAGAGGTGCTGCTTACCTACGAGGATCGATGGTTCTATTGGCACCCTGGTGTGAACCCATTCTCTTTAGTACGTGCTTTTTGGCAAAATGCACAATCGTCGGGCATTGTCTCAGGTGGCTCCACCTTAACGATGCAAGTCGCTCGTTTGTTGCACCCACACGACCGTAGTTATCGAGGAAAGTTGGTGCAAGTGCTGCGTGCTTTTCAGTTGGAGTGGCACTACAGCAAACCCGAAATTATCGACTTGTACCTTAACTTAGCGCCCTTTGGGGGCATGTTGTCCGGAGTGCAAGCAGCCAGTTTCTTTTATTTTGGCAAGCAGGCCAACCAATTGAGTGATGCCGAAGCCGCTTTGCTCGCTGTTTTACCGCAAAGACCCAGTGACTATCGCCCTGACCGGCATCCACAGGCGGCTTTAAAAGCACGCAATAAAGCATTGGCTCGTATGGCGGTGCTCGGTGTGTGGAGCCAAAGCCGGGTGGCAGAGGCGCAAGCTGAACCGTTGCTTGTTTTTGCAGAAGGGGTACCCAAGGTTGCACCAATCTTGAGTCGTCGCCTTTATCAGCAATGTACGTCGTGTAATGTTATCCACTCCACTATTGATTACGGGCTTCAATTGCAGCTTGAGGCGCTGGTTGATCAGTATCTTTATCAGCTTTCACCGGAGCAATCCGTGGCGGTTATGGTAATGGATAACAGAGACGGCTCTGTTAAAAGCTATATCGGCTCTGGCGATTTTTGGTCGGCTACACGTCATGGGCAAGTAGATATGATACAAGCGGTTCGTTCGCCGGGGTCTACGCTCAAACCCTTTCTCTATGGTATGGCTATTGATGAGGGGTTAATCCACTCACATTCGTTGTTACTTGATGCGCCTCGATCGAAAAGCCAATACCGACCTCACAACTTTACAGGTCAATTTAACGGCCCTGTCACGGCGACCGAAGCTCTGCAACGCTCGTTGAATGTTCCGGCTGTTCAGTTAATAGAATTTATAGAAGCCGGGCGCTTTTTGACACGTTTACAACACGGTGGCTTGAAAAGCTTTGGTCCGGGTAGCGCTGATCCTAATCCATCAGTGATACTGGGTGGAGTGGGCGTAAAGATGGAGCAAATGGTGGGTTTATACAGTGCGTTTGCCCGCCAAGGGTTGGCAATTAAGCCGCGTTTGCGCCCAGAGCAACCTCAGCAGGAACGCCGGTTATTATCAGCGGGCAGCGCCTGGATTATTTGGGATGCGCTCGCTCAGCACCCGTATCGTAGTATGCATCAAAAAACACAGGGACAATGGAATCTCGCTTGGAAAACGGGGACGAGTTACGGTTACCGAGAAGCCTGGGCGATGGGCGTCTCACCTCGGTGGACAATAGGAGTATGGGTTGGACGGCCCGATGGTAGCCCTAGCCCCGGTAAGTTTGGTCGTGACACTGCCGCACCTTTGTTGTTCCGCGTACACAGTGCCTTGTCTGATGGCGAACGGCGTCTCATAAAGCCTAGTGGGGTTACAAAAGAAGAGATTTGCTGGCCGTCAGGCACGGCGCTAACGCGCCCAGAGAATCAGAATGGTCAATGCTTACGTCATCATGCGGCATGGGTGTTAGAGGGCGTTGTTCCTCCGACATTGCATGAGCTACCTGATCTAACGACACAGCGCCTTATTACTCAAATTTGGGTGGATCCTGTCTCTGGGCTGCGGGTCGATCCCTCGTGCGCTAAACGATCACCTTTATTAACGAGGAAAATTGCGCTCTGGCCAGAGGCGGCGGAGCCCTGGCTACCGGCGTTTTGGCGAAACCAGCAGCGACTGCCTTCCTTAGCCCCCGAGTGTGCACTGTTTGCCGCCGAACAAAAAACGATACGCATCACGACATGGCCGGATAAGGCTCTTGTTAAAATACCACCGCATGGAGGGGAGTTACGCGCTGATCTAATGGCTCAGGGCGGGAGCGGAGCGCGCGATTGGTATGTGGACGGTCGTTACGTTGGGAGCAGCGAGCGTGCGTTATCCTATCAATTTTCTAGCGTGGGGCTGCATCAAATTAGTGTGGTTGATGAGCAAGGTAATCGCGATATGATCCAATTGACCATTAGCCAGTGATCCAGCTGAACCATTGAGGGTGATCTTGCCATAGTAGGCGGATACACATCACGATTGAGATACACACCAGTAAAGGTCGAATAAGCTTAACGCCTTTACTAACCACTAATCCTGAACCTATTCTGCCTCCGATATATTGGCCCACGGCCATGCTAAAACCAATACTCCAGACAATCTGACCGCCAATGGCAAAAAACAAGAGAGAAGCGAGGTTGGATGTTAAGTTTAGTAGCTTGGTATGAGCGGTTGCTTTCGCCATACCGAACCCTAACAAAGAAACGAAGGCGATAGCGAAGAAAGAGCCGGTTCCAGGGCCAAAAAAGCCATCATAAAAGCCCACGGTCGTACCTATCACTAATGCAAAACTCAAGGAGCTGATGCGCTGATGGCTATCTTGATCGCTTATGCGTGGTGAGAACAGAAAATAGAGAGCAAAACCGGCCAGTAATAGGGGGAGCAGCTTACTGAGAAAACTAGGGTCCAGCTGTTGCACTAAAATTGTCCCTAATACACCCCCTGCAAAGGTGCAAACAATGGCTAGGCGCATCGAGGCGAGGTCGATTAGCCCGCGTTTAACAAAATAAAGGGTAGCGGCTAACGCACCAAAGCTACTTTGTAGTTTGTTAGTGCCTAGCGCCATTGTTGGAGGCATGCCTGTGGCCAGTAGTGCGGGAATAGTGATGAGTCCGCCGCCGCCCGCGATGGAATCTACGATACCGGCTAACAAAGCAACCCCTGATAAAATGAGCAGGGTAAGGAGGTCGACTTCCATGTGAGGCTTCCAAAATAGCGAATAGAAGCCTTAATCTTATCAGCGGATTCTCATATCACCTATGCTTAAAATGACAATGATGGGTTGTCGTTGAGCCAGTCTAGCAACTCGTCAGATGGCATAGGTTTAGCAAAAAAGAACCCTTGTGCTTGATGGCAGCCTATCTGACGAAGTGTGTTGGCTTGCGCTTGCGTTTCTACACCTTCTGCTACTAATTTTAACCCTAGCTTTTGCCCTAATGATATTAATGTTTCAGCAAACGGCGGCCGGGCGTGTTCAGCATTTGAGTGGGAAATTTCATGTATAAATTGCGTATCAATTTTTAGACGGTCGATAGCAAGATGCCGGAGTGTGTTTAATGATGAGTAACCGGTGCCAAAGTCATCAATAGCGGCGTGCACTCCAAGCTTTTGAAGCGTGTGCAGGTTTTCGATAACTAGTTGCGGGTCATGCATAGCGAGTTGTTCAGTGACTTCAATAACGAGAGTGCCAGCCGGCAACTTGTATTCTTGCGTTAGCCGTTGAATGGTCTTGATGAGGTTAAACTGTTTAAACTGTGGAATACCTATATTCACGCATACGCTTTGAAGCGTATGTTGTTGTCGCTTCAATTTGTCAAATGTTCTACATGCCTCTTCTAATATCCAATCGCCAATGTCGATGATGAGTCCTGAATATTCAGCCAAGGGTATAAAGATTGAAGGGGGCTGAATAAAGCCTCCA
>CALCCU010000197.1 GCA_937900515.1 uncultured Gammaproteobacteria bacterium
ACCACAAAGAACCAAGATGATACTCAGGCCATAAAAAATATCCTAATATTAATTTTCAAACAGTAGACTCAATTCAGGCTGGTTTAACCGGTGTCTCGACTGAGCGATTTGATGCATTAATTTCAACATTGGCTCAGACTAGTTACCATATTTCTGAGTTGGGTATTCACAATGTACGAATAGTTGGGAAGACAGAGTTTACAACTAAATTGGCACTAGGTGTGAGAGATGAATTACAGCCTTTAGTACCTATATTGAATCGAGCACTGGACTCAATATCCGAACATGAAAAACAAGAAATCTTTACCCGATGGGGCAATGAAAAGTTTGCTAATAGGATCGACTATGCTTGGTTAATCAAAGTAGCAGCATTACTTTTATCAATTATTGCGGTGTTTGTGTATTGGAATATAACTCTGAGCAGAGAGGTAAAAAAACGCAAGGCCCTAGAATCACAAACTCAAGCTCTTATAGATACTATCCCTCTACAAATTGTAGTAACTGGTCTAGGTGGTGAGGTCTTGACGGCTAATCCAAAAGCACTTCGTGACTATAATTTTGAGAAAGAAGATCTAGAAAACATCAATATGTCTGATTTCTATGTTGATAGTAGTGATAGGGTTAAATTGCTAAAAGAGTTAGAGGAAAATGGCAGAGTAAGTGAGAAAATTGTAGCCTTTAAGCGCTCTGATAATAGCGCTAGATCTATGATGGTTTCAATCATGCCGGTTCAATATGAAAATCAGCGAGCATTGATCACTATTGCTGTTGATATGACAGAACGTTTACAGATGGAAGAAGAATTACTCGAAGCCAAAGAGAATGCTGAATTAGCTAATAGTGCTAAATCTATTTTTTTAGCCAATATGAGCCATGAAATACGAACACCGATGAATGCCATTATTGGCTTTTCTGAACTATTGAATGAACAAGTAACCGATTCCAAGTTAAAGTCATTTACTAGTACGATTAAATCAGCAGGAAATGCCCTGTTATTACTCATTAATGACATTTTAGATTTGTCTAAGATTGAGGCAGGTAAATTAGAAATTCAATATGAGGCAACTAACCTTCATGAAGTATTAACTGAGGTGAGCAATATCTTCATGATGAATATGACTGATAAAGGCCTAGATTTTTTACTTGATATTGATCCTGTTATACCTGAGTCCTTAATGTTAGATTCTACAAGGCTAAGACAGGTCTTAGTCAATTTAATTGGTAACGCGGTTAAGTTTACTGAAAAGGGCTTCATTAAGATAAACGCTAAGGCCATAAATTATGACCAAAGCACCGATAAAGTAGATATTCAAATTAATATTGAAGATTCAGGGATGGGGATTTCTGAAGAAAGTCTGGAGCTGATATTTAATGATTTTGAGCAAATAAAAGGGCAAGACAAAAATAAATTTGGTGGTACCGGTTTGGGTTTACCGATAAGTAAACGTTTAACCGAATTAATGGGAGGGGGAGTATCAGTTACGAGCCTTGTCAATGAAGGCACCACGTTCACATTAAACTTTAAAGATATTCAAGTCGCATCAATGGTATCGACTGTACCTAATGATAGTGAAGTAGTGTTGAATGGTTTGAACTTTAAACCTGCAACTGTCCTTGTTGTAGATGATGTTGATGATAACCGAGCGCTAGTTAAAGCTAACTTTTCTGGTTCAGATATATCGATAGAAGAAGCTAGTGATGGCATGCAAGCAATTGATATTGTGAAACAGAAAGATATAGATCTAATTTTTATGGATATCAGAATGCCTGTTATGGATGGCTACCAGGCTTCGAAAGAAATCAAACTGTTTTCTGATGTGCCCATCATTGCTCTTACCGCATCGATTATGCTTGATGAGAATAAAATTAATAAAAGTGCATACTTTGATGGCTATTTAAGAAAACCCGTACTAAAAGCTGAGTTGTATGATGCATTAAGTAAACATTTAGACTATGAGCTTACTGAAGAGCTGTCAGATGAAGAAGAATTTAAATTTGTTTTAAGCTCGAAAGAGCAAGAGGTTATAGAGCAGGTTATTAGTGAATTAGGTAATGTTGAACGCTTATGGGAAGCGCTGCAATCGAATAATAATATTTCTGCAATGCAGGACTTTGTTGAGCAGTTAGAAGAGATTGCGAACAAATATAATTTCAGCCCATTAGTCGAATATTCACATGGATTTTCAGAAAAAATAGCAATCTTTGATATTGCAGGCATGAAGTCTTACTTACAAGAATTTAAGGTTTTAAAAACGCAGCTAGTAAAATATAAAGCTTAAACGTATCATGCTTCGCTAATATTTAAAATAGGGTTATATAGAGTTAAATGAGCTTAACACTCCGCCTCAATCTTATTGTGTCTTTCCTATTAATCGCTATATTTATTGCTGTCTTTTTCAATATTCTGTACACAACAGCTGATGATGTTAGACAAGAGGTTGTCAGTAATTTTGAACTATCAAAGCAAATGGCTGATGCAAAAATAAAGGTTTTACGCACCGTACCGATTGAAATTATCCGGCCATATCCTTATGTAGATGTAACTGCCGAACAAAAAATACACTTATTAAAACTGGAAAGTTTTAATAGTATTAAGTACGTTAAAATTGAACTATTTGATGAGAATAATGAACTCATTGTTGTTAATAAAAACCACGGTGATCTCAATGACTCATCATTGCAAATTCCTGGTAGGATTAAGCGGTTTTTACAAGTTGCTTTTTTTAATAAAAGTGAACGTGCGGAATATCTAATAGAGCATGGAGGGCTTCAGTTAGGCAAACTGGTTATTGGAACCAATGCTGAAACTGAGTTACGAGATCTTTGGTATCAAACCTTATCAACATTGATGCCAGTGGCAATATTATTCTTTATTGTGTCGTTAGCCATGACCTTTATTATTTCGACAGTAATCAAGCCCGTTGTCGAGTTTGTTCGTGTGGTGAATAGAGAGCAGCAATCTGGTGCATCACATGCAGCAGGAACTTTCCGAATACGTCATTTGTTAAGAATACCGGCCCACTTGCAAGGTATTAGGCACGAGCTACAACATTCTAGTAAAAAGGTTCATGAGTTAAACAATAGGATTCTGGACTTGCAGGAAGAAGAGCGGAGGCGTATTTCAGCTGAGTTACATGACGAACTAGGTCAGCATCTAACAGCTATAAGGTTCGAAGCAGAATTAATAAGAACAGCCAAAAATATTGAAGAAGCTCAGCAGAGTGCTGAAGCGATTGATGGTATCGGGCGAACTATGAAAGATATCGTGCGTTCTATGTTGGAGCGGCTACGCCCAGCCGATATTGATACACTAGGTTTACAAGGTGCATTAGCTGAGCTCATAGCAACTTGGCAGCTGCGTCACCCTTATACTGAGATTAGTTTTGATTGTCAGGCTGATTTTTCAACAATGCCTGATGCAAAACAGTTGACTATTTATCGAATCCTTCAGGAAGGACTTACGAATATTAGTCGACATGCCGGAGCTACTGCTGACAAGGTAAGTATTACTATTCAGACAGATAATGACCAAATTAGTATTAGCTTGATTGATAATGGTGTTGGCTGTGATTTGAGTGTGCAGGTCAATGGTTTTGGTTTAAAAGGCATGAGTGAGCGTGTAGATAGCTTATCTGGACAACTAACATTGGTTTCAAGTCCTGGCCGTGGAATGAAAATTTTTGTAGATATACCAATAGAAGGTGCGGAAGAGAATGAGTGATATTCGTGTGATGTTGATTGATGACCATGCTGTGATGAGAACCGGCATGGCCAGACTGCTCGAACGAAGTGACAATATTACAATTGTTGGTGAAGCAGATACTGGTGAACAAGGCTATCAGCTATATTCTGAACTGAAACCGGATGTGATGGTAATGGATATGTCCATGCCAGGAATTGGTGGTCTTGAAGCGCTACGAAGAGTTATATCCCGTTATCCAGACGCAAAAGTAATCATGTTCTCAATGCATGAAAATATTACTTTTGCTATACAGGCTATGACTGCTGGTGCAGTGGGGTATGTGACTAAATCAGGTGAGGCTCAAGAATTAGTGACGGCGGTGAAGCAAGTAGTCGCGGGTAAAAGTTATTTGAATGCTGAAATGGCACATAAAATTGCACTTCAAAATATGGGGGGAAGTGATAATCCTATGCAGCGTTTAACAGCAAGAGAGTTTGAAGTTTTTCGCTTACTAGCGGAAGGCTTAACTATAGATGAAATAGCGGTTAATTTAACTATAGGCCAAAAGACTGTAGCGAATTATCAGACATCGCTTAAACAAAAGTTAGGTATACAATCATCGGTAGATTTAGTGCGTTTAGCAATGAAACATGATGTTATTAGCCACTAGAAACTGGGTGCTATAACTATGAATATATATGATAAACAATAACTTACTTATTTTTCCCTTCGGCAGTATGAGAAACTCCTAGTTTACCAAGGAGTGACTCCTAGTGATTGCAAGGTTATTTCGGAATACAGTGCATACTTCAATGACATCGACAAATGGTGTTATTGAACGAAATAAACAAAATAATTAAGGACTCCTATGAAGCTGAAAACATTATCAATTGCAATGATGGCATTAACTGCAACAGGCGCAGTAATGGCTGATGAAATTGCAACAATGCAAGAAAATGAAAATAACTGGGTATCTGCAGCAGGTAACTACAACAACCAACGTTACAGCAAACTAAGTCAAATCAACAAAGACAACGTTGCTGACTTGAAAATGGCTTGGACATTCTCAACGGGTGTTTTACGTGGTCACGAAGGTAACTCTTTAGTTATTGACGGCACAATGTATGTTCACACAGCATTTCCTAACATCGTTTTCGCGCTTGATTTAGATAACGACGGCGCAATCAAGTGGAAATACGAACCAAAACAAAACTACGACGAAACTGTTCCAGTAATGTGTTGTGACACAGTTAACCGTGGTTTAGCATACGGTGACGGTAAAATCTTCTTGAACCAAGCGGATACAACATTAGTAGCGTTAGACATGAATAGCGGTAAAGTTATTTGGTCTCACAAACGTGATGATGCTAAACGTGGTGCTACTTCTACAGGTGCTGCACACGTATTTAAAGATAAAGTACTAGTAGGTATTTCAGGTGGTGAGTTTGGTGTGCGTGGTTACATCAAAGCATACGGATTAGATGGTAAAGAAGCATGGCAAGTTTACAGCACAGGTCCTGATGCTGAAATGGGTTTCGATCCTAAGAAAACAATGTCTATGTTGAAACCAGTTGGAAAAGATTCTTCTTTGAAAACATGGAAAGGCGACCAATGGAAAATTGGTGGTGGTACAACATGGGGTTGGTATTCTTACGATCCTGATTTAAACATGTTCTACTACGGTTCTGGTAACCCATCTACATGGAACCCAGCTCAACGTCCTGGTGACAACAAATGGTCAATGTCTTTATTCGGTCGTGACTTAGATACAGGTATGGCTAAATGGGTATACCAAATGACACCATTCGATGAGTGGGATTATGATGGTATCAATGAAACTCCATTAGTAGACCAAAAAATCAACGGTAAAATGCGTAAAACTTTAGTGCATTTCGATCGTAACGGTTTTGGTTACACAATGGACCGCGTATCAGGTGAACTATTAGTTGCTGAAAAATACGATCCTGCAGTGAACTGGTCTAACGGCGTAAGCTTAAAAACAGGTTTACACGATCGTGTTGCTAAGTACTCAACAGCACGTAACGGTGAAGATGTAAACACAACAGGTATTTGTCCTGCTGCGTTAGGTTCTAAAGATCAGCAACCTGCTGCTTACTCACCACGTACTGGTTTATACTACGTTCCAACCAACCACGTATGTATGGATTACGAACCATTTGAAGTTGAATACACCTCAGGTCAACCATATGTTGGTGCTACATTAAACATGTACCCAGCACCAGGTGGCACACACTTAGGTAACTTCATCGCTTGGGATGCACGTGTAGGTAAGATCGTATGGTCTAACCCAGAACGTTTCTCTGCATGGTCTGGTGCGTTAGCAACCGCTTCTGACGTTGTCTTCTACGGTACATTAGAAGGTTACATCAAAGCAGTTGATGCACAATCAGGTCGTGAGCTTTGGAGATTCAAAACTGCGTCAGGTATCATCGGTAACGTGAACACTTATCAACATGAAGGCAAGCAGTACATCTCAATCTTGTCTGGTGTTGGTGGTTGGGCAGGTATCGGTATGGCTATCCCTAGCTTAGAAAACGAAACAGATGGTCTTGGTGCGGTAGGTGCTTACAAAGCGCTATCTAGCTGGACTAACTTGGGCGGTATCTTAAGCGTATTTAGCCTATAAGGATCATTTATCGATTAAATTTATTTAATCAATAAACCCTTAATTAAAGAAGCCCGGCACTTGTGTCGGGCTTTTTTTATGGGAGGGAGTTCCAGCTTGTGTTTTGTTGAAAATGTTTATATGAACTTGATTTGAAGTGAGCCGGATTTAGGGAACGAAGGAAAAGTATCGCTTTTTGCTAGCATTTCTATTCCTACAGGTGGCTGACTAACCAAGTCTATAAAAAGCATCTGCAACATCAAATAGAGTGTTTATTGCTAGCCACAATGTATTTAGTTCTGTAATTGATTACTAAGTAAACCGTAGACCTTATCGTTAAAATAAGTAACCATGCAGTTTGCATTGTGACAAGTGTATGACTTAAAAAATGATCGCCGATTAGCATTTTATATCCACCAGTAGTCCATCCCATTGCTATCGCTAAAAGAATAGCCATTCTTCTATGCTTTTTAATTTTAAATAGGAAAAATAGAGACATCAGTGCAAAGGCACCACTTGCATGACCAGCTGGAAAGCATTTTGCTCGTTTTAGTTGATGAAACTCTGGTGGATAGGACTCAAATAATGAAATAGAAGGGTAATTGCCACCGTAGACTGCGAGTTGTTTAGGACAAGCTACATTGGTATTTGCTTTCAGAGCATTAATCGTTACTGGCACAATTATTAATGATAACAGTACAACAAAAAGATCACGTTTATAAGGTTGAACTAGCTTTAATTTAGAAGAATTAATTAAAGCTAAAAGTAATAAAATCGCAAAGACGATAAGTCCTTTTTTGAAGCCACTATAAAAAATAAAAACTAATAAACTGATTTATATGTGTTTAATCGATGAAATACCGT
>CALCCU010000198.1 GCA_937900515.1 uncultured Gammaproteobacteria bacterium
CCGCGCCAGCTCAATTACGAGCACGCGGCTTCAGCGATCACTGTCACACCTTGGCCGGGTGTGACTCACAACGATTGGCGGTCGTTGCTTTGTTGTTTAAATTGATTTCGGTGCCAGACACCGAAAAGCATAAATCATAGAGATTCATTTTCTGGTTTTAATGCAGGATCACAACGCTATGGCCTTTTTTCAAAGTACCGAAGGTGTGATTGAGAGTGTTTGATACCGTCACATAACGCATGCGATAAGCGTTGTGAAAAGTACGGGAGTAAACAGCGGCAAATATTTGTGATACGTTGCCGGCGTTTTATAAGAACCTGGTTAGCGTCAGAACCATTGCGGTGGGTTCCGCCTGACGTCTTAAGGGTTTACAGCAGTGGCTGTAAATTCCGTTGGCTCATCTGTTTTACCTTAAGATAATGAGCCGATAGCTCATTATTACACGCCGGTAAGCGGCGTGTAAAGGAATCTCTATTGCGTCGTCATCACTTTTTCGCATATTATATATACGCCGTATTCATTAATAATTATTCAGGATGCAATTATTCAAGCATAAAACTGCCTTTATGCACGCTGCCATTCAGTTGGCCGGTTATGGCTATCATCGCTATACCCAAGGCATCAGCACACCGGCAAAGTTTCGATCGTTGTTCTATAAATTCACGGATCGGTATGCGATCGATCGCACTAGACAGCAGCGTTACCGCGCTAAACTCAAAGGCCAGGTCAATTCCCGTTTTTTAGCCTGGCAGGACAAAAAAGCCAATCGCATTTACTGGATACTGATGGTCAGTGACGGTGAAGGTATTGTTTGCGATCTGGAGACGTTAAAGGATATTCATGACAAAAAAAAACGGATGACATTGACCGGCTACGAGTTGGTGATTCTGCCCAAAAAAGAGGCCAAGCGTGCCTGGACCTGGCGTATGACCGATGAGACCTATGCCGAATGGCTCGAGCGTATTAAAAAAGCCGTTCGCCGTGCGGATCATGGGCTGGTCGATCAGGCAATGTACAGCTTACGACGTGTTCCTGGGTTTCATGGGATCCGCAAGCAAGCCTTCAAGCTGGCTAAAAAGGCTAAGGGAGAATGGACGAGAAACAAAAAAGCTGGCGAGTGGTGCCATGCCGGTTTTTATGTCGGATACATCGGTAAATTCAAAGCGCCGGTGATGATTGATCTGAAATTATAGTTTTCTGTATTCTGGTGAGAGTCGTTGCATGGCTTGTTTCCAATCTTCACCAGGTCGAGCGTTTAACCTAACATACTCATCAAACGAGGGGGGGGTGGATTCCGGTTCTTTTTTTGATTTGACGATCATAAATTGAAAACTATGCACTCTCCGACCGCGTTTGGTCTGGCCAAACTCTACACGGATATCCGAGTGGGTATTTATGTCATTGAGTGCGGGTTCGATCACGCGTTTTTTTAAATCTGCAACAACTGGATATTTATCTTCTAACCCAAACAGTTTTCTAAAATCATCCACGGTAAATTCTCGCTCATTACCCAGCCACTGCAAGCACAATTCATACAACCGAATACCGTAACTGGAACGCATCGGCATGACATATTTGGCCTGGTACTGGGTAAAGCGTTTCTTGAGATCTGAGATATGCGGCAGGATTTCTTCGGTAAAGCGCAATCCGACTTGTCCTTCCTGGTCAAGATATTCACAGCTTGATACCAGGTTGATCTTGAGTAGTTTTTTTTGCTTCTGGCCGTTCTCATCTCGATCAACATGCACTACGGTATTCATTAGATCATCAGCCGCTTTTTTCAGTTCCTGATAATTATTTTTGGCCGTTGCACCGGTCATATCGGCCAGCGCATTCGCGGTTATATAAAACCGCCGTCTGTGATCCAGTGGTTCTTTCGCTTTAATCTGCATCAACGCTGCCATGAGCAGACGCATTTGATACACACTACCAGGGCTATATACAGCTTCAATCAAAGCATTGCTTTTTACAATATCGTTATTTTCATTAGGTATGGTCAATGTTATCTCACGTGTCCATTAATACGAGGATTATGTACATTAATTGACACAAAGTCAAACGTGTCCATTAATACGAGGAAGTTGTCCATTTATAACGAGGAAGTTGTCCATTTATAACGAGGAAGTTGTCCATGTTTAAACGCTGTAACCCTTATAAACAAAGGACTTCAAAAACACTTAAACACTTAAACACTTAAACATAAAGAGCTAAAGCTCTTTTTAATATGAAAATCTAAACAAAATACCTTATGGATTTAACCCTAAAATAATCCTAGCTCCCCTCACCTCGCTAATGCTCGGCAGTCCGCTAAGTGCTTCGCACCGTTTAACATAAAAAGAATATTGTTTTACTGTACAATAAATTGTACAATTTATTGTACAATTAATCACTACTCACTGGAGTATCCACATCATGATGGAAACACGAACAGTTAACTATTCGTCGTTTCGGCAGGATTTGGCAAGTTGGTTAGATCGCGTTGCAGAAGATCACGTACCGGCAAAGGTGACTCGCAAGTCAAATGAGGCTTGTGTGGTCATGTCAGAGTCGGATTACAGTGCACTAATGGAAACGTTATACCTACTGAGCAGCCCAAAGAATGCCAAGCGATTGAATCAAGCTATAAAGGATTATAACGATGGCAAAACCATTACACCCGACATCGACTGGGAAAGCCCTTAATGTTGAATTTGCAGCAGTGGCTTGGGAGGATTTTGAATACTGGTTAAAAACAGATAAGCGAATGCATAAAAAAATCCTCAGCCTAATCAAGGAATGTCGCCGCACCCCCTTTGAGGGTACCGGCAAACCAGAACGATTAAAACATTTTGGTGAGAACGTCTGGTCAAGACGTATTGATGCCAGGCACCGTTTAGTTTATGCCGCTGATCAAACCAGGTTAACTATTTTGCAGTGCCGTTTTCATTACGGCGAATGATCAAATGCTTACTTGGACCACATTTTCTTTAGCTGCTCAAGTAATGGCACAGGCTGTAATCGCTTCACTTGTTCACGAAAATCAGTAATTTGTTCTTCCCTGATGGAGAGCTGACTTTTCAGGCTCTGGATTTCAGCTTTAGCCAGGTCAAGCTGACCCTGTAAAGCGGCAGCTTCAACCTGTCCAGAGTCAGCTTCTTTGACTGTCTCGACCTGTCTTGATGGATTCCCTAAAACCCTCTGAAGCTCAGCAATATCAAGCTTTTTAGCTTGACCTGCCTTAACCTGTCCATGACCTGATACTGACAGCTCACCTGACTTGATCTTGTTGTGTATAGTTTGACGACTTACACCCCATCGTCTTGCAGCTTCTGAGATGCTAATTTGTGTATCCATACTCTCATTTTACTGCAAAACTGCGCCTTTAGGCGCATGCGGACTGCCGAGTGGTAGCGAGGTGAGGGGAGCAGATCGGCGTTAGCCGATCATATTTTTTATATAAAGGTCCAATTCGGCCCAGTGCCCACGAAGCCGTGTAAAAAATCAGTATTTTTGCCGTTGGGCATTAAACCTTTAAGCGAGTATTTCTATGCCTTTTTTAGCAACTAAATTTAACAGTTTCAACGAAGGCCCATTGGGTTTTTTCTGGCCCTGTTCCCATTTTTGAATTGTGGATTTACTGATGTTTAAATATTTCGCGAACACGCCTTGGCTAGCCCTGCTTTTGGTGCGGATGTACTTGATCTGTCCGGCTGTGTATTCTTCCACAGGTGGTAAGCATAACGCATCGAATTCACGCAAGGTAATATCTTTTACCAAGCCCGCTTCATGTAGTTCTTTGGCACTATCATGTACCACTTCTAAGATTGATTTATCCATCGTTATTTACCTCAAATAATACGTTTTTTTCAACCGCCTTCTTTAGCTCTTTGTCGCTGTAACCCAGCAATTGAGTGGCCAACAACTTTAAACCTTTTAGCTCATCGGACCGGATGTTCGATTTGGCATTTTTGGCAAATCCATAAACGAAGAAAGCTTTATCCTCGACTCGATAAGCCACAAGAGTTCGAGCGCCACTACTCTTACCTCGGCCAACCAATGCCACGCGCTTTTTGATCATATGACCACCTAAGTCTGCATCTATCAAACCACTATTGATTTCCACTACAGCCGCTCGCAAAGCTTCATCGGTTAAGCCTTCCTTTGCCGCCCATTTATTGAATGCTTTGTTTTTAAATATCCGCATTTAGGTGCTGGTTGCGTTCGTTATATTGTAGCACTTAGTGCTATAGAAAATATAATTAATTTTTTATAGGTAAATTCATCTCGAACTTAAACCCACTCAATCCGGCATTGTTTGATGCCGTGGCTCTCCAGGAATTTTATGCAGGGCTCGGCGGTTTTGTGTTGGCGCACCTGGTGGCGGTGGCGCGTGTGTGCGAGGGTTTTCCATTCCATGACGCCGGTGGGTAGGATCTGCAGGCAATAATACGGCTGGGTGTTATTGATGTCGGGTAGACGGACGATTTTAAGGTCGGTAAAGCTGGCGACCAGGTAGGCTTCGAACTGGGATCGGTTGATGAGGGCTGTCATAATTTAATTATGGCAAACTAACTTTAATAATTACATGCCCTTATTATTTTTTATCGGTCGTAATTCAAAAACTACAGGCTGAAATTTAGTTGTTACCGGGTTGAGTTAACATAAGATCCGTTCTGCGCAACATTACTATGAGCCATTATAATAATTTTAAAGCAAAAAAAAGGCCCTTTAAAGGGCCTTTTTATGATGCTTTAAAAATGTCTATCAAATATTATTTTTGTTCATAAAAGATTATTTCAATATTTCAATAGGCTCAACAGTGTTACCACCGTCTTTGCTTTTATAGATAGTGTATCCACTATCATATGTATCGATAATACCTTCCAAAATTTGCAGAGCAGTTGCGATCACCTCGGTTTTTGTATGAGGATCAACGCGACTTTCTAACGCAGAGAGTCGGGTGTAGTCATGCTCATCGAGCACGATTTGAACACGATTCTTACGTTTTTTTTGTGAGCGGTTTAAAACGCCACCTATAAATTTAATAGGTGTAACTTTATCCGCGATCATAGTGTTTTCCATTACTGTATCTCCATTTTATTTACTTAAAACAAATAAAAATTATCAAAAGTAAAATTTTATTTATACCCAAAAGATCTTACGAAATTAATAAACGATCTAGGAAATAAGACAAAGGATATAGATCTAGTGATTCTTTCTAGTGCTGATTTTTTCATGTGTAAATAGCCTATAGCCTTTGTCATTCCACGCCTTACGTTAAGATTGGTATTGAATAACAATCATAATCGTTGTCGCTAGTAGACTGAGTAATGCAACCCAGTCAGTCCAACGTGGACTGCGTACTATAACGACAACAACACTGTTGTATTCTTTACCAAAATTACCGGGTTTATAGATTTTCATAAACACCTCTTGTGGTATGTACTACGATTTAAAGATAACGCTAAGAAATCTAATAACGTCGCTATAGTCAGAATTAACTGTAACTTTGTTAGTATGTCATATACACATGAATAAGAGGTGAATAAATGTGTATATAATATACACACAATATAATAGTACCAGACCTAGGTGGTCATGTCGAGGGCATTTGTTCTGATACTCAACTTTAGCGGATTATTTGAAGCAGAAATGAAAAAGCCCCCGAAGGTGGGCACTGGGCTTACTATAAAAACACCCCCGATTTGTGTCGGGGGTGTTCATAGAACATCAAACCAGAAGGCTTAAAATCTATAATTTATACTCACCAATCCGACCAAGGATTAGTTAGAGCTTATCAATATGAGGATTACCCTCAAACAATTGTGATCGTCGCAAACTTTCAGCTATTTATGCAGTTAATCCATGCCAATGGATTAATGGTTCTGCACTCGTCTCTAAACTTCGGTTATATCGTTTAGAAGCTTTCACGCCTACTCATTTGCTCTCCCACTCTCAAACGTTGCCTGTAGTGCCACCTACACGCCGTCAGAGAGCTTCCCACGTTAGTTAACGTTGACGATGTATAACGCCACTGTGCTAGTACAAACGGCTAGGCTAGCGCCTCTCTTTCGATTTCAGGGGATAGAGATTCCAAAGAATCTCCCTTACTCACCGTTTTACATCGTTACACATAACCAGACCCACAAGGTCATGGCTTTATACACCTTACCCAAATGCACCCTCTGCGGGTGCAATTACAGGCTTGAGCTATACAGCGATCTTACAAGCTTGCGCCTGTAAGTACCGATCAATCCAGATTTCTCCTCATGATCCTAGTGCCTCACGACACTCTCAGCAGCCCACCTGTTGGGATAATGTTATACCCTCTCGAGCATCCCATTATTCGGATTTTCACCGATTCAACATTAACAGGGTTTACATAGTCACCTATGCGCCCGTTTCCGTGTCGCCCAATCCCATGACATTTAATTTCACGGTTAGGAATGGGTCGAAAAGTACATTTCAGTACCTAGCGCCCGTCGTAGCCGCGCCAGCTCAATTACGAGCACGCGGCTTCAGCGATCACTGTCACACCTTGGCAGGGTGTGACTTACAACGATTGGCAGTCGTTGCTTTGTTGTTTAAATTGATTTCGATGCAAAGCATCGAAAAGCATAAATCATAGAGATTCATTTTCTGGTGTTAATGCAGGATCACAACGCTATGGCCTTTTTTCAAAGTACCAAAGGTGTGATTGAGAGTGTTTGATACCTTCACATAACGCATGCGATACGCGTTGTGAAAAGCATGAGAGTAAACAGCGGCAAATATACGTCGCCGGTGTTTTATAAGAACCTGGTTAACGCCTGAACCATTTAAGGCGGGTTCCGACTGACGTCTTAGGGGTTTACAGCAGTGGCTGTAAATTCCGTTGTCTCATCTGCTTTTATTTAAGCTAATGAGCCTATGAGCTCATTATTACTCGCCGGATAGCGGCGTGTAAAGGAATCT
>CALCCU010000199.1 GCA_937900515.1 uncultured Gammaproteobacteria bacterium
CCACTGGGATAAATTCGGTGACATGATTTTCAGTACTCACTCAGAAAATCGTGATTACGCTATAAAACCAATGAACTGTCCATGTCATGTTCAAATCTTTAACCAAGGTTTGAAGAGTTATCGTGATTTGCCATTAAGAATGGCAGAGTTTGGTTCATGTCACCGAAATGAACCTTCAGGTACTCTACATGGCTTAATGCGTTTACGTAGTTTTACCCAAGATGATGCGCATATTTTCTGTACGGAAGACCAAATTCAGTCAGAAGTGTCTGTTTTCATGGATTTATTACAAGAAGTTTATGCCGACTTTGGTTTCAATGAAATTATAGTTAAATTATCAACACGTCCAGAAAATCGAGTAGGTAGTGATGACGTCTGGGATAAAGCTGAACATGCTCTTGAGCGTGCACTAAATGATAAAGGCCTTGAATGGGATCTTCAACCTGGCGAAGGTGCATTCTATGGACCTAAGATTGAGTTCTCATTAAAAGACTGCTTAGGCCGCGTGTGGCAATGCGGTACGATACAAGTTGATTTCTCAATGCCAGGTCGTTTGGATGCAAAATATGTTGCAGATGACGGTAGTAAACAAGTCCCAGTTATGTTGCATCGTGCAATCCTCGGTTCACTAGAACGATTCATTGGTATTTTGATTGAAGAATATGCAGGATCATTTCCAACGTGGTTAGCACCGCGTCAAGTTGTGGTGATGGGAATTAGTCAAAATCAATCTGATTATGTCCAAAAAATTGCAAAAGAATTGCAAAATAAAGGATTTATACCACTGGGATAAATTCGGTGACATGATTTTCAGTACTCACTCAGAAAATCGTGATTACGCTATAAAACCAATGAACTGTCCATGTCATGTTCAAATCTTTAACCAAGGTTTGAAGAGTTATCGTGATTTGCCATTAAGAATGGCAGAGTTTGGTTCATGTCACCGAAATGAACCTTCAGGTACTCTACATGGCTTAATGCGTTTACGTAGTTTTACCCAAGATGATGCGCATATTTTCTGTACGGAAGACCAAATTCAGTCAGAAGTGTCTGTTTTCATGGATTTATTACAAGAAGTTTATGCCGACTTTGGTTTCAATGAAATTATAGTTAAATTATCAACACGTCCAGAAAATCGAGTAGGTAGTGATGACGTCTGGGATAAAGCTGAACATGCTCTTGAGCGTGCACTAAATGATAAAGGCCTTGAATGGGATCTTCAACCTGGCGAAGGTGCATTCTATGGACCTAAGATTGAGTTCTCATTAAAAGACTGCTTAGGCCGCGTGTGGCAATGCGGTACGATACAAGTTGATTTCTCAATGCCAGGTCGTTTGGATGCAAAATATGTTGCAGATGACGGTAGTAAACAAGTCCCAGTTATGTTGCATCGTGCAATCCTCGGTTCACTAGAACGATTCATTGGTATTTTGATTGAAGAATATGCAGGATCATTTCCAACGTGGTTAGCACCGCGTCAAGTTGTGGTGATGGGAATTAGTCAAAATCAATCTGATTATGTCCAAAAAATTGCAAAAGAATTGCAAAATAAAGGATTTAGAGCAGATATAGACTTGAGAAATGAGAAGATAGGCTTTAAAATACGCGAGCATACATTGCGACGTGTCCCATACTTAATTGTTGTAGGTGAGCGCGAAGCAGAAGAGAACGCCGTGGCAGTACGTACTCGCAAGGGTGAAGACTTAGGTGTAATGACACTTGATGACTTCGTATCAACCTTGAATGAAGACGTCGCTAGCCGCGGTCGAATTATTTTAGAGGGTTAGAAAAATCGCTACTGATGACAAAAAGCTAAATGGTGAAATCACCGCTAGGGAAGTTCGTTTAACAGGTGCTGATGGTGAGCAACTGGGGATAGTTTCACTGGCGAAAGCTATAGCTTTGTCAGAAGAAGCGCAATTGGATTTGGTGGAGATCTCAGCGCAAGCAACCCCACCAGTTTGTCGTATTATGGATTACGGCAAGTTTGTTTTTGAAGCAAGTAAGCAAAAAGCGCTTGCTAAGAAAAAGCAAAAGCAAATCCAAGTAAAAGAGATCAAATTCCGTCCTGGGACGGAAGAAGGGGATTACCAGGTAAAACTACGCAACCTGATACGTTTCCTTGAAGATGGAAATAAAACTAAAGTCAGTCTGAGATTCCGTGGACGCGAAATGGCACATCAAGACTTAGGATTAAAACTACTTCAACGAGTAGCTGAAGATCTTAAAGAATTGTCTGTGATCGAGCAGCATCCTAAGAAAGAAGGACGTCAAATGATTATGGTTTTAGCTCCAAGCAATAAAAAATAAATAAATAAATTAATTAATTACGAATGCGGAGTTCGAAATAATGCCAAAGTTAAAAACACACAGAGGTGCTGCGAAGCGCTTCAAAAAAACTGGTAGCGGTAAGTTCAAACGCTCACAAGCGTTTACAAGCCATATCCTTACTAAGAAAAGCACTAAGCGGAAACGCCAATTGCGTTCAACATTGATCGTTTGCAAATCTGATCATATGGGTGTTCGTAAAATGTTGCCTAATCACTAATTAAGGAGTTACCTCATGCCAAGAGTAAAACGTGGTGTAGTCGCTCACGCGCGACACAAAAAAGTTATCAAACAAGCGAAAGGTTATAGCGGACGTCGTAAAAACGTATACCGTGTAGCTGTTCAAGCCGTAACAAAAGCGGGTCAATATGCTTACCGTGACCGTCGTCAGAAAAAACGTACTTTCCGTACTTTATGGATTGCTCGTATCAATGCTGGTGCACGTGAATGTGGTATGTCATACAGCCGTTTAATCGATGGTTTGAAAAAAGCATCAATTGAAATCGATCGTAAAGTGCTTGCTGATATCGCAATGCACGATTCAGCTGCATTTGCTGTTATCGCAGAAAAAGCGAAGGCTGCATTAGCTGACTAAATGTTGTTACTCTTTAAGTGAGTAAAACAACATTGCGTTGATTAAGAAAAGGGCCGTAATAACTTACGGCCCTTTTTTATTTCAAATGTAGATTTATGATTTGATTGTGCAAGACCAAATCATAAATCTATAAATCCATCAGGTGGTGACTATTATGGCTGAACTGGAATCACAGTTGCAGGCATTGGACGATATTGTAGCAGTTGCAAAACAGGCGATTGCTAATTCGGAAAAAAATGCTGAGCTAGAAACTGTTCGTGTTGAATATTTGGGTAAAAAAGGCAAAATTACCGCTTACCTAAAGCAATTAGGGAATGTTAGTGTCGAGCAACGCCCTGTTATTGGTAAGTCTGTTAATTTAGCTAAACAAGAAGTCGCAGGCTTAATTGACTCTCGCTCAAAACTTCTTGCTGAAGCTGCAATGAATGCAGCATTAAAAGCAGAAACAGTTGATGTATCTTTACCAGGCCGCGGTGAGAAAACTGGTGGTTTGCACCCAGTTACTCGAACCTTGCAGCGTATTGAACAATACTTTCAATCAATTGGATTTCAGGTTGCTGAAGGACCTGAGATTGAAGATAGTACGCATAACTTTACTGCTCTGAATATTCCTGAACATCATCCTGCTCGTGCGATGCATGATACGTTCTATTTTAATGCTGAAACGTTGTTGCGAACACATACTTCTCCGGTTCAAGTTCGAGTTATGGAAAAAGAAGAACCACCTTTACGTGTCATCGCGCCTGGCCGTGTATATCGTTGTGACTCAGATGTTACCCATACACCAATGTTTCATCAGGTTGAAGGACTTATGGTTGATCAGAATGTCAGCTTTACTGATCTAAAAGGTATTTTGGCTGATTTTCTACGCGCATTCTTTGAAAAAGACCTCAATGTACGTTTTAGGCCTTCTTATTTCCCATTCACTGAGCCTTCTGCGGAAGCAGATATTGAGTGTGTAATGTGTGATGGTGAAGGATGCCGAGTATGTAGCCACACTGGTTGGTTAGAAGTATTAGGTTGTGGCATGGTTCACCCTAAAGTATTTGAACATGTTGATATCGATAGTGAGAAATACTTAGGTCTAGCATTTGGCATGGGTGTTGAGCGCCTTGCGATGTTGCGTTATGGAGTGAACGATTTGCGACTCTTCTTTGAAAACGATCTTCGTTTTTTACGTCAATTTAATTAAGTTGGAATAACACACGATGAAATTTAGTGAAAAGTGGTTACGTGAGTGGGTTAATCCTGAAGTTGATACTGACACACTAGTAGCACAGCTAACACTAGCTGGCCTAGAAGTGGATGCTGTTGAACCTGTTGCAGGTGATTTTAAAGGTGTAGTAGTAGGCCAAGTTATATCGGTTGAACCTCATCCTGATGCGGATAAGTTACGGTGCTGTAAAGTAGATGTGGCTGGTGATGAATTATTGTCTATTGTCTGTGGAGCATCAAACGTTCGTGAAGGTTTGAAAGTTCCTGTTGCTGTTGTTGGCTCTGTATTACCGGGTAATTTTAAAATTAAAAAAGCTAAACTACGTGGCGTGGAGTCATTTGGTATGCTTTGTGGTGCAAGTGAAATCGGCTTAG
This sequence comes from uncultured Gammaproteobacteria bacterium, assembly GCA_937900515.1. GTDB lineage: Bacteria > Pseudomonadota > Gammaproteobacteria > Nitrosococcales > Methylophagaceae. The sequence continues at coordinate 4,514 of CALCCU010000199.1, forward strand.
TTGATAACGTTAAAGGCTTGATGGAACTATCTGATAATGCGCCAATTGGTCAAGATTTTAGGGCGTATCTTGAACTTGATGATGTCTCTATAGATGTTGACCTAACACCAAATAGAAGTGATTGTTTAGGTATTGCAGGTATTGCCCGTGAAGTTGGTGTACTAACTGGCTGCGACTTAACGCAATGGCCTAAAGAAACAATTACAGAACAATCCAACAAAATAGTTACAGTTAAAGTTGATGCCCCTAGCGATTGCCCTCGTTATGTTGGCCGAGTGATTGAAAATGTAAACGTCACTGCTGAAACACCATTGTGGATGCAAGAAAAACTACGTCGCAGTGGTTTACGTAGCTTAGGTCCAGTTGTTGATGTTACTAATTATGTCATGCTTGAATTGGGTCAGCCTATGCATGCTTTTGACTTTGATACACTATCAGGGGCTATTACGGTTCGTTCTGCTCAAGATAACGAGACATTGACTTTACTTGATGGGCAAGAAGTAGACGTATTAGAAACTACATTAGTTATTGCTGACGATAATTCTCCATTAGCTCTTGCGGGCATTATGGGGGGCGAAGCATCAAGTGTGACTGATGAGACTAAAAACCTTTTCTTAGAAGCAGCTCACTTTAATCCATTGGTTATTGCTGGTCGTGCTCGTGCTTATGGTTTGCATACTGATTCATCGCATCGTTTTGAACGTGGCGTCGATCCTGCCTTGCCTAAAATAGCTATCGAGCGTGCAACAGCACTATTACTAGATATTGTAGGTGGTGAAGCTGGACCTATCACTGAAAATGTATCTGAACCTAACTTACCTGAAGTGCAATCAATTACGCTTAGAGCTAATCGAATTAAACGTGTTTTAGGTATCGAAATTGAAGCTGAACAGGTTGAAGAGCAGTTAACACGACTTGGTTTAGAGATTGTGTCAAAAGACGCTGATAGCTGGCAGTTCACTGTGCCGAGCTTCCGTTTTGATTTAGCGATTGAAGTCGATTTAATTGAAGAGTTAGGTCGTTTATATGGTTACGATAAATTACCTGAAACACGACCACAAGGTACAGTGTTAACAGCTGATATTTCTGAAAACACCTTAGCAACAAATCGCTTACAATCATTATTAGTTGATAGAGGTTATCAAGAAGCGATTACCTATAGTTTTGTTGATCCTAATATTCAAGAACATTTAGCGCTTGAAGGTGAAGAAGCTATTGCATTAGCTAACCCTATTTCAGCTGATTTGTCAGTGATGCGTACATCGTTATGGCCTGGTCTAATTCAAGCGATGGTTTATAACTTAAATAGACAGCATGATAGAATCCGTTTGTTTGAAGTAGGACGAAGCTTTAGAGGTACTCAAGATAATGTTGAGCAACATCGTCAAATTGCTGGTGTATTATGCGGTAGCCGTTACGCTGAGCAGTGGTCTGAGAAGCAAGCGCCAATTGACTTCTTCGATGTTAAGGATGATGTTGAAGCATTATTAGATTTAGGGAATAAGGGTGATATTCGTTTTGTCGCTGAAGAACACCCAGCATTACACCCTGGACAATCTGCTCGCATCTATAAAAACGAACAAGCGATTGGTTGGATTGGTGCTTTACACCCTAAATTGAATAAGCCTTTAGAGCTTGATGTTAGGGTCTATGTCTTTGAGCTAGCTCTTGCGCCTGTACTGGATGCTCATATTCCTGCATTCGAATCACTTTCACGTTTCCCTGCTAATCGTCGGGATCTTGCTCTTGTAGTTGACCAAACTACAACTGCAGGAGAAATTGATCATTGCTTGAAAGGGGTTGAATCTGATATTCTTAAAGAAATTCAACTATTTGACGTATATAGTGGAGATGGAGTCGAGGATGGCAAGAAGAGTATTGCTATCGCATTTCACCTTCAGCATGCTGATAGAACATTAACTGATGAAGAAGTTGATAACTTGATGCAGACGATAACTGAACGTTTAGAAAAAAATGTCGGTGCAGCAATAAGATCTTAAATTTAATTTCAGATTGTAGCAACGATAGTAAAATATTTTACAGAGGTATACATGGCATTAACTAAGGCCGATATGACAGAGCAACTCTATGATGAGTTAGGTTTCAACAAGCGTGAAGCTAAAGAGTTGGTTGAAATGTTCTTTGAAGAAATTCGTGGCGCACTAGAAAGTGGTTCACAAGTTAAATTGTCAGGATTTGGCAATTTTGAATTACGAGATAAAAGCGAACGACCAGGCAGGAATCCAAAAACAGGCGAAGAGATCCCTATTAGTGCACGTCGAGTAGTGACTTTCCGTCCGGGACAAAAACTAAAAGCTAGGGTGGATGGGTATGCTGGAAGCGAGTAATAACAACGAATTACCAGTTATTCCTGGTAAACGCTATTTCACAATTGGTGAAGTCAGTGAGTTGTGTGGCGTTAAGCCTCACGTTTTACGTTACTGGGAACAAGAGTTTCCCCAGTTAGAGCCCGTGAAACGACGAGGGAATCGCCGTTACTATCAGCGACATGATGTAGTTTTAATTCGCGAAATTCGTAGTTTGTTATATGAACAAGGTTTTACGATTGGCGGCGCAAGGCAACGTTTAGAAAATGAAAGTAAACCTGCATCAGAAACAAAAGATAAAAAACAAATGATTCAAGAGCTTATTTCAGATCTTGAAGAGTTATATGCTTACTTAGCTGTATAAACGCTAAAGGGAGCTGAACATTATAAAGACCGCTATACCTAACTAGGTATAGCGGTCTTTTGTATCCTACCTTATGAATATTTTCTGAAATAACTTGAGCAAATAACTCGGTTATTAATAGAATTTGATATGATCTCATTATGCATAGAACAGATTTCCAATTTGATTTACCCGAAGAGCTTATTGCTCAATTTCCCTCTGAGCAGCGTAATGCTAGCCGTTTACTCTCACTAGAGGGTAATAGTGGAACAAATACCGACCTTCTTTTTACGGACCTAACAAAGCTATTAAAGCCTAATGATTTATTGGTGTTTAATAATACTAAGGTCATACCCGCTCGACTACTTGGACAAAAAGATAGTGGCGGTAAAATTGAGGTCTTAGTCGAACGGGTATTAGACGATAAACGTGCGTTAGCACATATTCGTAGCAGTAAGTCCCCAGGAGCTGGAAGGCACTTACTTCTTGAGGATAAACTAGATGCTGAAGTTTTGGGCCGACAAGGCGCACTATTCGAATTATATTTTCATATTGATAGCACGCTGACAGAGGCTTTAGAAAGCTACGGCAGACTTCCCTTACCTCATTATATTGAGCGTGAAGTGGCTAAAGATGATTTAGAGCGTTACCAAACTGTCTATGCGCAACATATTGGTGCTGTTGCTGCTCCGACAGCGGGCCTCCATTTTGATGAAGCTATGTTAGCCTCAATTAGTGAAATGGGAATTGAGAGTACTTATGTTACTTTGCATGTAGGTGCTGGCACCTTTCAACCCGTTCGTGTGGATGATATTAAAAGTCACCATATGCACTCCGAACGAATCGAAGTAACAGATACCGTTTGTGAAAAGATCGCTGCTACACGTGCTAAAGGTGGACGAGTGATTGCTGTTGGTACAACCAGTGTACGTGCTTTAGAGAGTGCATCTAAATCAGGAAAGATCATGCCATTCACTGGTGAAACCGAGATTTTCATTTATCCCGGTTATCAATTTAAAACTGTAGATGCCATGATCACTAATTTTCATTTATCGGAATCTACTTTATTGATGTTAGTGTCAGCATTTGCTGGCCGTGAAAATATTTTGGCAGCTTATCAGCATGCCATTGAACAAAAATATCGCTTTTTTAGCTATGGTGATGCGATGTTCATTACAAAGAGAACAGTATGAAGTCATTAGATAATATTCGTTTTGTATTAGTTGGAACTACACACCCAGGAAATATTGGCGCTGCTGCTAGGGCGATGAAGACAATGGGATTGTCCAATTTGCACTTAGTGACACCTAAAATTTATCCAAGCGCTGAAGCTACAGCGCGTGCATCAGGTGCTGATGATGTATTAGCTAAGGCAGTGGTGCATGAGAGTCTAGATGATGCATTAGTCGGCTGTCAGCAAGTCTATGGTATGAGTGCACGATTAAGGCACTTGCCTGTACCTGTAGTGGACCCGCGTGAAGCAGTTACTCATATTCAACAGCAAGGCGATGATGCTGAAGTTGCTATTATCTTTGGTCGTGAGCATTCGGGCTTGACGAATGAAGAATTAGATCGCTGTCAGCATTTAGTTAATATTCCTGCTAATGCCGACTATAGTTCATTGAATTTAGCAGCGGCGGTTCAAGTTATTGCTTATGAACTCAAAATGAGCTTTGATCCAACTATAGAAGCAGGTCGAATTGGTGAGAAACGCGAGTCTATTAATGCTGATGATTTAGAGCATCTTTACAAACATTTTGAAGACTCATTGATTACCATTGGCTTTTTAGACCCAGAACAACCTAAAAATCTGATGCGTAGACTACGTCGTTTGTTTAATCGGGCAGAATTAGATCGTAATGAATTACAAATTCTACATGGCATTTTAAGAGCCGCGGAAAAACATAGAGGAGAGTAAACTTGGGTGATAAAGTGAGTTTATGGCAGCAAATCAAAGAAGATGTAATGTGTGTCTTTGAACGTGATCCTGCTGCTCGAAATGTATTTGAAATTGTTACCACTTATCCTGGTGTACAAGCAATTCAGTGGCATCGCCTTAGTCATTGGTTTTGGATTCATAACCTAAAATGGGTTGCACGATTTACATCTACAGTAAGCCGTTGGTTAACAGGAATTGAAATTCATCCAGCGGTCAAAATTGGCCGTCGATTTTTTATTGATCATGGCATGGGTGTTGTTATTGGTGAAACAGCCGAAATTGGCGATGACTGCACGTTATATCATGGTGTGACACTGGGTGGGACATCTTGGAAAGAGGGCAAACGTCATCCTACACTTGCCAATAATGTGGTGGTAGGAGCAGGTGCCAAAGTGTTAGGTCCTATCTGTCTTCATGATGGAGCTCGTATTGGTTCTAATGCTGTAGTTGTTAAAGATGTTATTGCTGGAGATACCGTAATAGGTGTGCCTGGCCGAGTAGTCAAAAGCAGCTTGAGTGAAGATAAAAAGCAGCAGCATAAACTGGCTCAAGCAGTCGGTTTTGATGCTTATGGTACATCGAGTGAAACACTTGATCCTGTTGCATCAGCCATACATGGTTTAATTGAACATATTCATGCGTTAGATAAGCGTGTTGAGTCGATGGCTGAGACAATTGAAACATTAGGAGGCCAAGTCGATCAGGTTGATATGCCGGGGTTAAAGAAGTGTGAATTAGCAGAAAATGGCAGCGATAATAAAGTTGACTAAAATACTTGGTTATGTGAAAATTATACCCATAATTTAAAAAGGGTTTTCACATGCGTTTAACTACTAAAGGTCGCTACGCCGTAACAGCAATGCTTGATTTAAGCTTAAATTACGGCACGGGCTCAATCACTCTTGCTGATATTTCAGAGCGCCAAGGCATTTCATTGTCCTACTTAGAACAACTATTTTCTCGCTTGAGAAAACAAGGTTTAGTGAGCAGTACTAGAGGACCTGGTGGCGGATATAAATTAAGCCGTCCAGCAGATGAAATTACGGTTTTAGATGTTATCTCTTCTGTTGATGAAAAAGTAGATAGCACTGCCTGTGAAGGTAAGAGTAATTGCCATGGGGGGGAGGCATGTTTAAGCCATGAGCTATGGACCAGTCTTAGTGAGCAGATCAAGAGCTATTTATCAAATATTACTCTAGGCCAAGTCGTTTTTAATCATCAAAAAAGTAAAGCTGGCGATAGTGTTATCAGTTTTGAAGGAATTTAATAATGATTACGTTAACTGATTCTGCTGTAGAACGAATACGAGACATGGTTTCCAAGAAGGATGAAGCAATTGGTCTTCGTATTGGTGTAACTGAAAGCGGCTGTTCAGGTTACAGTTACGCATTAGATTTTGCTAAAGAAATAGCCGCTAATGACACTGTAATTGAACAAGCAGATGTTAAAGTCGTCGTTGATGAAGCCAGTATGCCAATTTTAGATGGCATAGAGCTGGACTTCGTAAAACAGGGATTGAACCAAAGCTTTAAATTCAATAACCCAAATGTAGTCTCATCTTGTGGTTGCGGCGAAAGCTTTAGCACTACTAAATAATTAACTAAGGAAATAAAAGCGTGGACAATAAAATCTTACTAATCATTCTGGCAATTCTTCTTCCACCATTAGCTGTATTTTTGAAAAAAGGTGCCGGACAAGATTTGATTATTAATATTGTTTTATGCTTCTTTTTCTATATCCCGGGCATTATTCACGCGCTTTGGCTTGCAACACGGTAAACGTGTAGCGATTACATTAAAACCACTATTATCACCGAGTAATAGTGGTTTTTTTTTACTTATAATTTATCAATCTATAACTAAAATGACTGATAGCTTGCTAAAATAGCAGTATGAAAAATACCGACGACCTTAGTTTTGACCGTGAACATATTTGGCATCCATATAGCAGTGTTGTTCATCCTCCCTGTATCCATGAAGTTGTATCTGCCGACGGTGTTCGTTTAACACTTAATGATGGCCGTAAAATCATTGATGGCATGTCTTCATGGTGGTCAGCGATTCATGGTTATAATCATCCTCGCATAAATCAAGCAGCAAAAGCACAGATTGATCAAATGTCGCATGTGATGTTTGGTGGCCTAACGCATCCTCCTGCAGTTGATCTTGCTCGTAAGTTAATCGATATCACAGCCGAACCATTGCAGAAAGTATTTTTTGCTGACTCTGGCTCTATTGCAGTTGAAGTTGCTATTAAAATGGCGATTCAATATTGGTTTGCTCAAGGTAAGCAAGAGAAACAACGTTTATTGACCGTTCGCAATGGTTATCATGGTGATACCTTCGGCACGATGTCGGTATGTGATCCTGATAATGGTATGCATACTTTTTTTAATAAAGTCTTACCAAAACAGTTTTTTGCACCATCACCGAATTGCATTAATGATGAAGACTGGTCTGATGATAATATTGCTGAATTCCGCGAGATTATTAGTGAACATCACCATGAAATAGCAGCGGTAGTACTCGAACCAATAGTGCAGAATGCAGGTGGCATGCGTTTTTATTGTCCTGAATATTTGCGTCAGGTAAGAGCCTTATGTGATCAGTATGATGTGTTACTGATATTAGATGAGATAGCGACTAACTTTGGCCGTACAGGCCGTTTATTTGCCTATGAACATGCAGATATTTGTCCAGATATCCTATGCCTAGGAAAATCATTAACGGCAGGTTATATGACCTTAGCGGCAACAATGTGTACACAAAAAGTAGCTAATGGTATTGCGGCTGATGGAAGCGGCGCTTTAATGCATGGGCCTACCTTTATGGCTAATCCACTTGCTTGTCGTGTTGCTAGTGAAAGTATTGCTCTATTGTTAGAGTCTGACTGGCAGCAAAACGTTAAGGCCATTGAGCAACAGTTTATTGATGAATTAATGCCTTATCAATCTGACAAATTAGTCAAAGATGTACGGGTGATGGGGGCAATTGGTCTGGTTGAACTACATGAGCCAGTTGACCAGTATATGGATTGGTTACCGACATTTATTGTTGAGCAAGGCGTTTGGCTCCGACCTTTTAGAAATCTCATTTATATTACGCCCCCTTTTATTATTAGCTCAGAAGACTTAACTCAATTGACTACTGCTGTTGGTACTATTCTTAAACGCTTATCTCTGTGATGGATAAAGTGGGGCTAAGTGCTCATCAACATCTTTAACCGCTCTATCCTTTACTTGGTTATTTTTTACAGCTTGTAATAATGACGCACCTTGCCAATTCGCTTTATCTTTAGCATATAAAGCGTGATTAAGTTTTACGAGCTCCGCTTGTAAGGCTGGATCTACATAGGGCTGCAATGCCGAAAAACTAGTCACCTTATAAGCAGAGGCTGCCCATTTCAGTAGTGCTAATTGAGCTGATTTTGCATCATTATCTGCACATGATTGTTGTAATGCCTTGATAGCCTCTTTTGTGTTAAGTTCTTTTTTGTCATTTGATTCAGCTGTTCCAGTTATCTGTTTTTTACGTGCCTTTATCAACATAATTAACGTGATAACCCATGCAAAAGCAAAAAGAATAGTAAGCCACTGCCAATAAGTATTTTGTTGTTTAGGTGATGGCTCTATTTTGGTGGACTGGGCAGGTTCGGGTGTTTTTTCAACAGCTTGAAGTGTCGCGGCCGAGTTTGGCAATGGTTGATCTTCAGGTGTTGTATTTGTGGGGTTGATTGCCATTAATGTTGTTTCTGGAAGCGTGGCGACTTCTATTTTATTAGTGTTGGTATTAAACCATGGAACCTCGATAGCTGGCAGGGTGAATGAGCCTGCTTTAGACGGTATGATCGCTACTTTTTGTTCACGCATAGCTATGATGCCACTGCTGTTAGCACGGTCATTAATGACTGCTTGATCAGGGTAGGCTTTGAGTTGTGGGGCGAGTGTCTGGCCGGTGAGGTCAGGCAACTGACTCGAAGTTGTACCTTGTGCAATTAATGTGATTGTACGCGTAATTGGTTCACCTACATTAACTTGTAAGTCCTTATTATTAGCCCATGTCTGTTCTAAGCTTAACTTATCAGCAGCTAACCAATGTTTGCCATTAAAACTATTTGGAGCTGCTTGAACATTTAAACTGATAGCTTTTGATGACACACGTTTAGTTTGTGTACTCGGTGTGTTGAAAAAGCTATTAACGCGGCCATGTGAATCATCAATAATAACTTGTGCTGTTAATACCATTGGCTCAATTGTTAGAGGACCACTTTGTTGTGGAAATAATGCATATCTTCGTTCTGTAACAAGATAAGTAACACCTTTAATTTGGGTTTTATATTGAGTATCTTCACCTAGCTTTTCTACCACGGTATTTTCTAAGTTGGGCTCAGTCAGTGATGCTTGAGAAAAATTAACTCGTTGATAGAGGCGAACGGTATATAGAACCTGACTTTGTACGTAAGGGGTTTGCTTATCAACTTCGACGTCTAAATATAAAGGCTCATTCAGCTGTACATCATCTGTAGCAGTAGTTTTAGCGACTGTAATTGCCAATGGACTAGAGGAGTCATCACCAAATGAAATCGCTGGTATGGTGACACTGCCATTGTGTTTAGCCATTAGGTTTAATGTCCAAGTAATAGCTTTATTTGTCTTGCCATTTATCCATGAGAGTTGACTACTTTTTTGCTGATTAAGAATGTCAAAATCTTTCTCTAACGGACTAAAGTCTGGGTCATCATCAGGGGATTCATCAGCATTAAAAATAACTTGAAATGATTCATTGAGTGCAACAGGGTTTCTATCGATGGTGACATTAATTTGTGCGGCGAGTAATGACGTTGAAAACAGGAGTAGTACAGCAATGCTGTAACCATGCGTTTTCTTAAATACGTGTTTGATAAGCAATATCAAGCTAATTACCATGATTGCTCCTGTGATGAATTGTTATTCCGTTGATTGTATTGATATTTGAACTTACGCTTTAATAATCCAGCAGGATCATCAGGGATCCGTTTGAGCCATTGCTGCTGGGCTTGTTTTTGTTCATCGCTTTCACTTTGTTGCTGAGGTGTTAGTTGCTGTTCATCCTCATTTTGTTCGTCGGCTTGTTGCTGTGATTCAGCAGGATTTTTATCTTCGCTCTTTTGGCTCTTATCTTCTTCCTCAGGTTTTTGGCTATCTTTCTGCTTATTCTTCTCTAGGCTATTTTGCTGTGAGTCAGATTTAGATTGTTGGTCCTGCTGATCAGGTTGCTGCCCATTAGATTCAGGCTTTTGGTCGTCCTGATTTTGGTCTTGGTTTTGCTGTTTGTTATCGCCTTGCTGAGACTGTTTGTCTTTATTATCTTGTTGCTGTTGTTTTTTTAAAGCATCTTCAACTTGTTGTTTATTGTATTGTGCATCTTCATGTTTAGGATCAAGTTTTAGTGCTTGTTCATAGGATTCTATGGCTGATTCTAACTGATTTGCTTTTGCGAGAGCTGTACCTTGATTGTAATAATCATCAGCAGTTTTTTGCTCAATAGATTTTAAGGTCTCAGCTGCTTGTTGATACTGTTCAGATTTATAATGTGCAGCTGCCCGCCACTCAGGTGAGTCGAATTGTTCAGCTGCCTGCGAGTAGTCTTCTTGTTTGAATATTTGCTGTGCTTGTTGATCATCTGTTTGCCATAGATCTTGCCATTCAAAAGCATAACTATCCTGAGGGTAGTTCAGAAGAGTTATTACAGGCACTATGAGTAGACCTTTCCTAAAGTATAGGGCTGCAAGGGGCAATATAAGAAGAAGTAGCCACGGTCCTTGTTCTGCCCACTGTTCAATTACGTGCTCATCATTTTGTGTTGTATCAGCATTTGTTTTGGCATCAATGTGAGTCATTAGGGCTTTTATATCGCTGTCATCACTGCTTATGGGGCGGTATAGCCCCTTACCTGAACGAGTCAGTGACGTCAGCAAAGAAGAATTCAGCTTAGGTATAACGATACTGCCTTGTTGATCTTTCAAAAAACCACCATCAGCTAACTTCACAGGGGCACCATCAGTTGTTCCTACACCTAAGATTGATACCGTATAGTTAGTTGCGATGTCTTTTACATGGTCATCAAGGTTTACTTGAACATCGTCACTGATCAATAAAATTGAGCCTTGTGTTTGTCCAGCTTGCTTTAAAAGTTGAACGGCTAAATCAAGCGCAGCGCGGGTATTATTACCTTGGCTGGGCATGATATTGGTACTGAGTGCATTCACTTGACTGCTGATAGTAGCGGTATCATTTGTTAGAGGAGTGACGGTAAAAGCATCGCCTGCATAAGCAATAAGTGCGGTTAAGCCATCTTTTCGTTGTTGCAAAATGTCGGCTAATTTATAACGTGCTCTTATTAAACGACTAGGCTTGATATCCGTAGCATTCATTGAACGTGATAGATCAAGTGCAATCACTAAAGCAGCGTCATTACGGAAAACAGGACTAGGCAGCTGCTCCCACGTAGGGCCTGCTAAGGCGATAATTGCTAATAGGCTGGCAATGGATACAGTGATAGAACGCCAACGGTGACGCATTGGTTGGTTATTATCTTGCAAAATATGTGGAAGCAGGGCGTCATCACATACCTCTGACCAGTTGCCACGTGCTAGTTTGTTTTTAGCGACAAACCATATACATAAAGCCAATGGCAGTAAGGCAATAAACCAATAGGGTCTTAAAAAGTGAAAGGCATCTACGCTCATGACATCCTCACGCGTCGAATGGCAATTACAGCAGCAAAACACAAGGCGAAAGCAAGCGGCCATGAGTAAAGTTCAGTCATGGGTCTAAAGTATAGTTTATCTTTTTCTACAGGTTCTAATTGATCTAGTAATTGATAGACTTGTTCAAGCTCTTCAGTGTTACGGGCACGGAAATATTGGCCACCTGTTTTATCTGCAATTGCAGTCAAGGTGGCTTCATCTAAATCACTCGATGGATTGACCTTTCTGTTACCAAAAAAACTTCGAATGATCATCTCATCGGCACCAATCCCAATCGTGTAAATTTTTAGGTGATTACTAGCTGCAAGATCGGCTGCTTGTAATGGCGATACTTCACCAGCGGTATTCGCACCATCAGTTAATAAAATTAATACCTGACTCTCTGCTTTTTGATCTTGCATGCGTTTGACAGCAAGCCCAATGGCATCACCAATTGATGTGGCTGGTTTATCATCAGTAATACCAATAAATGCTTCATTGAGTAGGGTTGATACCGTTTTATAATCAAAGGTTAACGGTGTTTGAACATAAGCTGTCGTACCAAACAGAATTAAACCAAGACGATCGCCTGCTCGACGCTCAATAAAAGCACTAGCAACTTGTTTGGTCGCTGATAAGCGATCAATAGGGCTATTAGCAATAATAAAGTCTTCTTCTTGCATACTGCCTGATACATCAACAGCAATCATTAAGTCACGACCTGACATGGCTTGTTCAATAGGTTCTCCAAGCCATTGTGGACGGCAGCTAGCCACTATTAATAATACCCACGCAATACTCGCTAAAATTAATGGCCACTGTTTTTCAGGGGCCATAGTAATATTTGAGTTATCACCAAAGTCTTCTAAAAAGGGGACTTTTAATGCAGCTTGTTGCACGGGGGCTTGTGCAGGTACTAACCATCTCACTAATAAAGGGATAGGTAGGGCAAGTAATAACCATGGCCATTCAAAATGAATCATAGCTTTTGTCCTTTTAGCCATAATTCACATAAGCTAATTAATGCATCAAGGTCGAGGTCTTCAGGTGCTGTTTTTCTAAATGGAGCTTCAGCAAGGCATTGACCTAGACCTTGACTAAATGGTTGACCATCTACGCTACGATCTAAATATTCGAGCCATGCTTGTCCTGTTAAACCTGCACTTTGTTCACGAGGAGTGATACTAATTGTGACACGGCGTAGCCAGTTTGAAATCTGCTGTAATTTTTGTAAATCGTTAGCATCAGAACTAGCTTTGATTTCTAATAATAAAGTCTTAGCACTGCTTAATGCTGTTTTACGAGTGAGTCGTTTAAATAACCACCATGCAGCATAAATACTAAGCGGTACAATAATTAGCAGTAACCACCAACCAATGGCTAGCGGCCACCAACTTATGGCATCAGGCAAGTGAATATCACGTAAAGCTAAACCCTGCTCCATTAACGTAATACCTCAAGTGGATCATCTACCGTACTGCATTGCAGAAAGTTCATACGCCATTTTTTACTGATTTTTTGTAGATGGCTTTGCTGTTGTAGAAAACGTTGTTGATATTGTTCAAGTCGTTGTTTGTCAGCACTATCTATAATGATATCTTTTAATTTATCTGTGAAGCGAAAGCGGCCTTTACTAGGTAACTTGCTTTCCAATGGGTCATAGATATGAATCAATATGATTTCGCAGTGTTTACCTAGTTTTATCAAATGCCGCTCAGCTGATTCGTTTAGGTTTCGAAAATCACTAATAAGATACACTAAGCTACCTGGATGTGTATGTTGATTAAGACGAGTTAATACTCGTTCTAATGAAATAGTGTTATCTGATTGCGTGTGATTAGGTTTCACCAATGCATTGAGAAAATGTAATACAGCATGTTTACCACCTTTAGGTTTAATTTCCTGACAGTGCTGGTGGTTAAAAATTTGACCACCAATACGATCACCATTGGCATGTGCCTTCCAAGCAAGTAAGGCAGCTAATTTAGCTGCTTGAACCGATTTGAATACACCTCGTGTGGCAAAAGCCATGGTCGGGCTCATATCAACGGAAATAAACACAGGGCGTTCACGTTCTTCACGATAGATTTTAGTATGCGTTTTATCACTACGGGCCGTCACTCGCCAATCAATACTACGAATATCATCACCTGCTTGATAAACTCGTGCCTCATCAAACTCCATGCCTCGACCTTTGAAGCGAGAAACATAGCCACCGTTTTGACTGGATTTAATTTTATGTTGCCTTAGCGTGAGCATTGATGCTGGCTTAGCAAGGCTTATAAGCATCTTTAGACTAGCTGAGATCAGATCTGAGTTGTTTGGTGTAACCGTAGTCAAAATAACGACTCCTTACGGTACAGCAACACGCGCTATGATTTGTTCAATAACCTGATCGGTTGTAATACCTTCTGCTTCAGCCTCATAAGATAAAAGCAGGCGGTGCCGTAACACATCAAATGCCATATCTTGAATATCTTCAGGCGTCACAAAATCACGTTGCTGAAGCCAAGCACGTGCTCGGGAACCGCGATCTAAAGCAATGCTAGCACGAGGGCTGGCACCATATTGCAGCCATGTTGCCATATCTTCGCCATAGGCTTGTGGTGTGCGAGTGGCCAAAATAATTTGTAATAAGTATTGCTCTAAGTCATCACTCATAAACACGTCTAACACTTCTTTTCTAGCCGTGAATAAGCTCTCTTGACTGATTTGTTCAATAGAAGAAGATTCGGATAGCAACTCACCTCTAGCTTCAGCCCGTGCCAAATGCAAAATATCTTTTTCATGTTCAGCGTGAGGATAGTCAATTTTTACATGCAGCATAAAGCGATCGAGTTGAGCTTCTGGCAGAGGATATGTACCTTCTTGTTCAATAGGGTTTTGTGTTGCCATCACCAAGAATAATGCTGGTAAAGGGTAGGTTGCTGCACCGACGGTGATTTGTCGCTCCGCCATAGCTTCTAATAAAGCTGCTTGTACTTTAGCGGGAGAGCGGTTGATTTCATCGGCTAGAATTAGGTTATGAAATAACGGCCCTTTTTGAAACTCAAAGCTACCTTGTTGTGGGCGATAGATTTCTGTTCCAGTTAAATCGGCGGGCAGTAAATCTGGCGTAAATTGCACACGGTGAAAGTTTGCTTCAATGCCTTTACTTAAAGCGTTAATGGCACGTGTTTTCGCTAAGCCTGGTGCACCTTCAACTAAAATATGACCATCGGCTAATAAGGCGATAAGCATTCGTTCAACTAAAATATCTTGACCGATAATCTGCTCACTAATGAAGGCTTTAAGTTGATTAACTGCTTGTTGTGATTGCGTTAAATTGGCCTCTGACATGCGTTTTTTGTCCTTAAGTTTACTAAGTAGCAATGTGTTTATTGCACTATCTGACGGTGCTGAGAATTTAAAGTTCCAGCCTATGAGTTAAATTTTTTGTGTTAATTTTCGCTAGGTAATAGGGCTAACAAATCAATAATATTCATTTTAATAGCGAGGCGGGTGAGCTCAATATCACTCGATACACCCAGTTTTTTCTTAATTATATAATGCGTATTTGATACGGTTTTAGGGCTGATGTTAAGGGTTTCAGCTATTTCATGTGGTGGCATTGCTGCTACTAACATTCGTAATATTTCAAATTCTCGTACGGTTAATTGATCTAATGCTGCACTGTCGCTTCCTAGTTTTTCTAATGCCAATGTTTGAGCAATATCTGCGCTTAGCGTTTGTTTACCTTGTTGTACCTCGTAGATAGCACGGATTAACACTTCAGGTTCACTACTTTTAGTGACATAACCCAAAGCACCTGCACGAGTAGCTTGTATGGCAAAACTGGGATTTTGATGCATGCTAAATACGATAATCTTTGCATCAGAATCAAGCTGTTTTATGCGTGTGATGGCTTCTAAACCACCTTGACCTTGCATAGAGATATCCATCACCACAATATCAGGTTGGTAGGATTTATAGTTTTGATAAGCTTCAGCACCATCACTGGCCTCAGCGACTACTACTAGATTAGGCTGCTTTTGCAGTAGTGCCCGGTAGCCTTCTCGTACAATGGCATGGTCATCAACCAGCATAATTTGAATCGTTTTATTGGCGTTAGTCATTATTTGTATCGGCTTGCTTGCTAACAGGAATCATGATGTTAATGATTAAACCAGAAGGGTGACGGGCTGAAATCATTAGTTTACCACCCAAGGCCATAACACGCTCACGAATACCCAATAAACCAACGCCTAAGGTTTTATCAAAATGTTCGAGTTCAGCTATGCCATCATCGCTGATTTGTACCTCTATCTGTGACGTATCAAAATAATTAATAATGACATCAGATTGTGAGGCTTTGGCATGTTTGGCGATATTGGTTAAACACTCTTGCACAATGCGATAAATATTAACGGGTAAGGGTTCTGGTAATTGATCGATATTACCTACGATATGCATTTTATGACTGGTCTGTTCATTGCTGCGATTATTCCAATTACTCACTAGATTGTTCAAACTTTGCTTTAAGCCTAAATCATCAATTTCAACAGGGCGTAAACGACTTAACATACTACGCAATACATCCATCATATGATGTGTGATGGGTTGAATCCGTTCAATTTCTGGAACGAGCTCAGCACACTGCTCTCTAGCTGTTTGATTAATTGAACTAGTCACTGCATTAATACCCGCTAAGCATTGGCCAAATTCATCGTGCAGTTCACGAGCAATATAGCGGTGATCTTCTTCCTGAATATTCATCAGTTTTAAGGCTAGCTGCTTATTTTCTGAAAGTGCTTGTTGTTGGGCTATGGCAAGGGCATTAATAGCATCACTGGTGTGCTTCCATTCTTTGATATCAAAGTCTGGCAAGCGAGTTTCTAATTGGCCATCTTGCATTTGTTTTAATCCATTAATAATAATATGGGCAGGACGCAATAGCCTGTTTATAGTGATATAAACTAAGATGCAAACAGCAAAAATACTGACAAATAGCACACCAATTACGGAGCGAAGCGTATTCCATGCTCGAGCCGTTTCTATTCGAGCATTTAATGTAACGACTATTGAACCGTAGTCCATGGCATTAAAGGAGACATTTTTTTTAACTTCAAAGTCAGGGTGAAATAGTCGCTGATACAGCTTGCCGAACCAATTTGGCCAGCTACGCTCGGAATCAAAATTTTCATTGCAAATTGTTCTTCGGCGTTGCTCAGAGCGAGATAGAAATTGAATGCAAGATCCTGAAATACCATTAATATCTGGCCATAACTCGGTGTTGGGGAAGGTGCTAGACATATCATAGCGAGAGAACATTTGGAGTAACTGACTCGTGACTTGTTTATGGATCAATTTAGCCGTCAAATTGGCTTCTGATTGAGCTTGTCGATCAGTTTGATGCAGTACATAAAATGCACTAGATAGTAAACATACAATGGCAATCAAAAGAATATTGGAAAAGAGATGTACTTTTAAATTCATTGAATACTATTGCCTAATGAGTGTGGATCTAGTGTAGGGCGAATAGCTAATTATTGGAAGGCAGATGTCATTACAAAGGAAATTTGCCCGTATTTTGCGGGCAAATATGAGGTGACGGTGGAAGTTAGATCGCGTGTAATGTTTATTCATGATTTTCTAATCTATAAGGATTTTTACATGCCTAAATTAGCTAATGTTTTTATGAAACTGATTCCACTGACTGTTATCTGGGTGATAGCAATTTATACGATCACAGTGGAGGCAAATGAAAGCGTTGAAAATAGAAACGTTATGGTGCCGGTAATTGTATTAGATATTGAGTTACTCGGTGATACAACAGTACAAAGTATGCAAGCAAATGATGAAATGTTAATGGCTAAATATAGTAATGAATTACGTCGACAACTCACCGATGAACATATCTTTACGGTTTTAGATGACCATTATTCTCTTTCGATGATACAAAAACAGTCACAACATCAATTTTTACATAGATGTAATGGTTGCGAATTAGTCCTAGCGGAGAAGTTAGGAGCAAAACAAGTGTTAGTACCGTGGGTGTTTAGAATGAGTAAATTAATCCAAACTATGTATATAGAAATAAGAGATGTCGAGACGGGCAAAGTATTGATGCATATAGGTAGAAATTTTAGGGGGAATACAGATGATGGTTGGCAGCATGTTCTAAACCGTTTAGTGGAAACTATCAAAGAAAATAATGGCAAACATACAAGCGGGAAATATGCCCGATAGCAATTAAGTTAAGATAAATGTGCTTAAAAATAATAACTATATAAAAATTAAAGGAGAGAACATGGAAATTTTATTAATAGGTGGTGTACTCACTGCAATGGCGTTGATTTTATCAGCATGGTTAATGACATTTGCAAAGTGGTATCCAATCCCTGGTATTGATGGTACGTTTGATTTTGCCACTATGATCCGTGCTCATGTTGATTATGCTTTGATGTCATTATTTAACTTTGGTTTTTATGGTGCAGCAATGGGCGCTGGTGTTGAGCTACCTGTTGTGGCTTGTTGGTGTGTCGCAATTGGCGGATTCACTAATCCAAGTATTTTTGTCGTTGCAGCCTTGGATGAGAACTTTTGGGACAAAATGATATGGAAAGTCTTATCGGGTCTTAGTTTTATAGTAACAACGGTAGGTTTTGTAGGTATCTCTTACACCTTTGTTATGCATTACTTAGCAGTATAATTTAATCAAACTAAGTATGAGAGTAGAAAGAACATCATGAATTTATCTGCAGTTCAGTGGGCATCACCATGGGTATTGTATTTACTACCGCTTATTGTCTTACCGTGGGTGACGCGTAAACAAGAAAAAACGGTGGTATGGAGTCAATTTGTACCTGTCGATCCAGTTTCTAACTTTATCGGTGTGGCATTTAAGGTTTTGGCCTCTATTGGCTTAGCTAGTTTAATTTTTGCTTTAGCAGGCCCTTATTTTCCAGAAAAACAGGTTGACCGAATTGGTGAAGGTGCTGAAGTTGTCGTGCTGGTGGATCGTAGTCGAAGTATGGATGATGCCTTTGCGATTAAAGGGCAGTTGTTAATGGCTTCTGTAGGTAAGTCTGACAGTAAACGTCGTGTGGCTAAAAAGTATCTACAAGAATTTATTGATAAACGCCCTGATGATCGGTTTGGTTTTGTTTTATTTAGTGATAAGGCGCTGGATCTATTACCTTTGACCTATAACAAAGACACTATTCGAGCTACTGTGGACGCTAGCGCATTGGGGAAAGGTCTATCTGAAACTAATATCGCGAAGGCTTTGGTTAAAGCTGCTGAAATGTATGAAGGACAAACTTATCGAGGTTCACGGACTGTGGTGCTGGTGTCTGATGGTGGGCAGGAATTTAGCGAGGAAGCGAAACAGAAAATATCCGAACTCTACAAGCAGCATAATTTAACGCTTTATTGGCTGTATATGCGTTCTATAACCGGTATGACTCTTGATGCAAAGCCAGGTGATAATAAATTGTGGACCGATACACCAGAAAGAAAATTACATACTTTCTTTAAATCGCTGGGGATTCCTTACCGTCCTTTTGAAATTGGCTCGATGAAAGCTTTTTCTGAAGCGATGGATACGATTGATAAACAGCAATATCAAACTTTAATTGTGCAAGAAACGTTGCCGAAAGAGGATAAATCTACAGTATTTATGATTGTAGCGATGCTGGTAATGCTCATCCTGTTGCTGGCTCAGTTGTACACGGCATGGGGAGTGAAACAAGCACATCAATCCATTAGGACTGAGTAAGTTGGCTTCTCACTAGGGCACAGAATTTTTCGACGGTTTTCTTTCTTTTTCTATTTTTAGCAACAAGCAGACCGATGGTTCTTGGTGGAAGCTTGGGATCGAGATCAACAATTTCGAGTCGATATTGTGCTTTTAATGCTGAAAAAGCTTCAGGAAGAATACTAAACGAGGCACCACCTTCAACTAAATCAAGAATAGAAGATATGGTGTTTACTTCGGTGACATTGGTGTATTTAATTTTGTTATCAGTAAAGTATTTATCAACTATCTTTCTGGTTTCAAAATAGTCAGAGAGTAACACTGCTTTTAATGAGTGGGGCTCTCCAGCCATGATAGTAGTGGCTAGGTTGGCATGATTAGGTGAGATGATGAGTTTCCATTTTTCATCAAATAATTTTTCGAATTCAATATCAGGGTACTCTTTTTGTAATATGAAACCGATGCCAATATCAATATCACCACTGATGACTTTTTTTTCAATATTGTGGTTTGTCAGCTCTTCTATCTGTAAAGAAATATTGGGGTTATTGCGATCAAACTCAGCGACTAAACTACGCAGATATAAGGAGTTGATGGATTGTAGAACGCCTATTTTAAGTGTACCAGCCTGGCCTGCTTCAATATCAGAGACAGACTCTTTTAAAAGGGCAACTTCATTGAGTATTTTTTGGGCAGACTCTAATACCAATTCACCGTTTTCAGATAGTTTCACACCGCGTCCAATCCGCTCAAATAGATCGGTGTTAAGTTCCTGTTCTAATTGTTTTATTTGGCTTGATAAGGCAGGTTGAGTGATGTGTAGTTTTTCGGCGGCTTTATGAAAGTGCTGCAGTTCAGCAACCACTTTGAAGTAGCGTAAATGTCGAAGTTCCATAGCGTCATCCAAATGCCAATTGATTAATGTAAGTTATCAATATGATAGTTATAAAAACTTATACTTTCAATAGAAACTCTGAGAGTATGCAATTTGGCAAAATTAAATCGTTATCTATTTTTAGAAGGAGGGAGAAAATGTTTCAACAATTATTTATGACTATTCGTCCTACTTCCTTAGTAATAAAAGGAAATCTTCACAATGGATAGCACGCTATTTTCAGGCATTATTGCTTACACTATCACGCCGTTTACGGAGGATGATAAGCAAATTGATGTCAATGCCTTGAACGTATTAATTGATGCTTTGATTGAGTCAGGTGCAGATGCTATTGCTGCATTAGGAAGTGCTGGCGAAGGTGCATATTTAGATGATGATGAATGGCAGCAGGTGGCAGTACAAACAGTTAAACAGGTTAATGGTCGTGTGCCAGTTATCATTGGTATTGCTGAACTCACTACCAAGAAAGCGGTGGCAAAGGCAAAGTATGCTAATGAGATAGGGGCACAAGCCATCATGGTTTCACCATTTTCTTATTATCGCTTATCGGAAGATGAAATCTTTGATCATTATTTGGCTATTTCTGATGCGGTGTCGCTTCCTATCATGATTTATAACAATCCCGCTACGTGTGGTGTGGATATGTCGCCTGAGTTCATGTTGTCGATGGTTGAGAATATCGATAATGCAACCATGATAAAAGAGAGTACAGGTGACTTGCAGAGAATGCGTAAGTTACGCCGTTTATCAAAAGGAAACGTCCCCTTCTTTAACGGCTGTAACTATATTGCACTTGATGCATTGAATGCAGGGGCTATGGGCTGGTGTACGGCAGCGCCTTGTTTAGTGGGGGACTTACCGAAGCAATTATTCGATAGCGTTCAACAAGGTGAAGTAAAAAAATCCAAAGCACTGTTTGAGCAACAATTACCATTATTAGAATTTATTGTTAACGGTGGTTTAGCTTCTACTGTGAAAGCAGGCTTGGGTATTAAGGGGATGGAAGTCGGTGTGGCAAGACGCCCTTTAAAACCATTAACACATGATAAAAAACAACAATTAGAAAAAATCCTGTTGAAGGTGACAGGCTAAAAGGTAACAGAGAAAAAGCAGTTTTCACTGATGGCTGAAACATTAGTGAAAATTTAAGATCAAATTATAATAATTACGATAATAAAAGAGAGGAAGTTATGGCAGATCAGCAACATTTACAATCAGCTCGTGAGAAGGCGTTGGCATTAGAGAAGGTTGTTAATACCGTTGTTATTGGGCAACAAAAAGCAATTCGATTAATTTTGATTGCCTTGCATGCACGTGGACATGTATTGCTAGAAGGTGGTGTAGGTGTAGGTAAAACTACCTTACTACGAGCATTTTCAAAAGCATTAGGCGGAGCATTTGGTCGTATCGAAGGTAGTGTTGATTTAATGCCTAGTGATTTACTTTATAGTGCTTGGGTTGATGGTGAAGGTAAACCAGTTATTGATCCGGGCCCCCTCATTGCACATGGCGATGATACGGCAGTATTTTTCTTCAATGAAATTAACCGTGCTCGACCACAAGTTCAATCTCTATTATTACGTGCCATGGCTGAACGTAGTGCTGAAGCCTTTGGTAAAGAATACAACTTCCCTCATATGGTGGTATTTGCCGATCGTAATGGTGTGGAAAAAGAAGAAACATTTGAGCTAAGTGCTGCAGCACGTGATCGTTTCTTATTTGAGATTGGTATTTCTAACCCAGAAGAGCTGGACGACCGTAAAGCATTAATTTTTGATGCTAAATTCCATGATGTTGATGAATTATTGAGTGATTTCAAAGAACCACTTTTAGATTACACCGAGTTGAATGCGCTTGATAAAGAAGTCCAGCAAGCGGTATTTGTCTCTCAAGAAATCGAAGACTACATTATTCGAATCTGGGATGCGACATGGAAACCGCATGAGTTTGGCATTGATATTCCAGATGTGTTTATGGAAGATTTAGTGGTTTCTGGTGCCAGTGTCCGTGGTATGTCTGCGATGGTGCGAGCAGCCAAAGTATCTGCTTGGTTAGAAGGCCGAGACCATGTCCTACCAGATGATGTGCATACTGTATTATTTGCATCATTAAGTCATCGTGTATTTTTATCGCCGATTTATGAAGGCCGTCGTGAGCAGATCATGCCTCAGTTTATATCAGCATTACGCGATCATATTTCAGCCCCATAAAACGAGTCTACGTTCCATATTTTTCCGTCATAACAGCGGTCAAATATTTTTCGTAAACCTCGTTTTGTAAAGTTATAAGGGCTTATATATGAGCGAAAATAAAAAACGACAACAGGATGAGTTTAGCTATCGTTATCCACATAAAGTCTATGGTAGTTTGCCAGGTGTTCATCAAGGTAAATCATTAGGGACGGGGGATAGTTTCGCAGGCTTTTCCGATCTGTTTGATTATCCTGATCCTCGACGCTTAGATTTGCGTGCAACGATCCGTGACAATATGGCGACAGGTAACGATAATTATCTAGTTAAGCGTTATCAACAGCGGTCTCCGATTACGTTATGGATGATGGCTGATTTATCACGTTCGATGGCGATATCTAATGTCAATCATGAGCAATTAGCCAATTTAACTGAGTTAGTGGCACATTCTGCTGTGGGCTTAGGTGATAGGTTTGGTTTGGCTGGCTTTGATTCAGGCCTTCGTCACGATGTTCACATGATGCCTACACGCCAACGAAGCATGCCACTCATTGCTGCAGATATGATTCGAGATGCGGGACCTGCAACAACAGCAGGTGTTGATGGGTTGATTCATGCGGCTAATATGATTACGAGTAAACATGCAATTGTGTTTTTAGCTTCTGATTTCTGCTGTGACATTAATGTAATTGATAAAGCATTGAGGCAGTTATCACGTTATACCGTCGTACCCGTAGTGTGGCAGCATGATGATGTGAACCATTTACCATCCCATGCCGGCTGGACAGAAATGTGTGATTCAGAAACGGGCGAACGACGTAGTGTTTGGATGAGACCAAGCATTAAAAAACGTTGGAAGCAAACGATGGATGAGCATTTTGAACAGTTAACCGCCTGCTTTATGCGTCATCGAGTCAGACCTTTATTTACTGATGGTGATGTCACGGGTGAACAGCTAACAAACTACTTTTTAGGTAGGAAATAATAATGAGAAATTTAAGATACCAAGTCTTAAAATACGTGATGATGATTGTCTTCACGTTTTATGCAGGAATGAGTAACGCCACAGAAGATATGCTTAATGTATCTGTGGATCGTACATGGGGATTAGTACTCGGTGATGATCTTACTGTAAGGGTTGATCTGAGTGAATTATCAGTAGGTCTTGATAAATCCAGCCTACCTCAAGTAGAACAGCGTTATGGCACGTGGTTGTATTTGAGAGATGTGGAGCAAACAGCTGATCAATTAGCACTTCATTATCTTATTGTGAATGTTCCCATTAAGAACACCACAATTGATACGCCTAAGTTTGATGTGAAACAAAGTGATGAAAAATGGCTGACTATACCAGCACAACAAATCACCATTGGACCATCATTAGCGGTAGAAGGTGGCGTGAGTAATATCGATGTTAAACCTGATATGAAACCAACACTTATCGCAACGATTGAAACTGAAAATCAGCTAAAGCTAGCAGGCATTATTGCAGCTGTTTCTCTGTTGATGTTGGCCTTATGGCATTTTGGCTGGAAAACTAAAAATCGTCAGCCTTTTGCACAAGCGGTTCATGAATTATCTCGCTTTAAACTTCACACTGTTACAGCAGATGAAGCAGCTCGTGTTCTGCATACGGCATTTAATAGCACAGCAGGCACGGTAGTGGTATATGGCAAATTAGATGGCTTGTTTGTGCAACATTCATGGTTACAACCACTGCAAGCAGAGATCGAAGCATTCTACCAACAATCAGAACAGCACTTTTTTGCGAGAAATTCGCAACAAGGCCCTGATATTGATAGCGTGAGAAAGCTTGCTAAAGCGTGCCGTTCGAAGGAGATGCTAGCATGAGTATGTTAGGTATACAGTGGACATCACCCATGATGTTAATACTGCTACCTTTGCTACTGCTGCCATGGTTTACCCATAACCAAGATAAGACGGTGGCATGGACGAGCTTTGTCCCTGTCGACTCTTTATCTAATGTAATTGGTATGGGGCTTAAGCTATTGGCATCTGCCGTAATAGCGAGCTTAGTTATTACATTGGCAGGGCCATACATGCCTGAACAGAAAGTTGAGCGAGTGGGAAGTGGTGCTGAGGTGGTTATCTTAGTCGATCGTAGTCGAAGTATGGATGATCCATTCTCGACGCGAGGTAAAGCATTAGCGGTTAATCGTACGGTGGGTAAGGGTGACAGTAAGCGTCGCATAGCTAAAAAATATTTGATGGAGTTTGTTAATAAACGTCCTGATGATCGCTTTGGCTTTGTATTGTTTAGTGATAAATCACTTGATTTATTACCACTTAGTTATAACAAAGAGTCGATTAGACAAACCATTAATGCCAGTGCTTTAGGCAAAGGTTTATCTGAAACTAATATTGCTAAAGCGATGATTACTGCGGCTGAGATGTATAGCCAAGAAGATTATCGAGGTTCAAGAACTGTTTTATTAGTATCTGATGGTGGCCAAGAGTTTTCTGAAGAAAATAAGCAAAAAATTGCTGAGATGTATAAACGTGAAAACTTAACCTTGTATTGGGTCTATATGCGATCCACTACTGGACTCAGTCTACAAGAAGAAGGTGAGGGTGACTCTTGGAAAAACACGCCAGAAAAACGATTGCATAGCTTTTTCAAAGGGCTAGGTGTGCCATATAAAGTCTTTGAAATTGAATCAGTAAAAAGCTTTTCTGAAGCAATTGATACGATTGATAAACAAGAAAGCCAAACACTAATTGTGGATGAAATTATTCCACGTGAAATAAAAACAGCGCCGTTTTTTATATTAGCAATGATAACCATGATGTTATTAGTTTTTGCACAATTTTATACGGCATGGGGAGTGAGAAAAGCATATGAATAAATCATTATATTTAGCACATTGGTTATTAGTTGCTATTGCAGTGATCAGTTTAGGATTTATTGCGACGACTAGTTACAATTTATGGCAGACCAAGAAAATTAATGCCTTTATTAGTGGAGAGGCTCAAACAGAAGAAGTGCCTGAGCATTTAAAAGCACAATTTGCTCAAGCATTTAATGATGCCAAGCAAGGTAATAAGGAGCAAGCCCTAGCACTTTTGACTAAAGTACTAGAAAGTAATCAACCAGAAGTAGAAGCAGCTGCGTATTTTAATAGGGCTAATATCCATCTACGTGAAGCCCAAGCACTAGCGTCAGATGATTCTGCTCGTATTTCCTTATTAGGATTAGCAAAACAAGATTATCGTAGTGCATTGTTAGTTAATTCAAACTTATGGGATGCTCGCTATAATTTAGAATTAGCTTTATTAATGGCTCCTGAAGAACCAGAAATAGTACAAAGCATCAAGAAGGGTAGAAACTCAGCAAGTGTTGTGGTTAAAGCTGTTGGCTTTAGGGTTGATCTACCATGAAATTATCTTACCAATCTAGAATCACAGCCTCTGCGGTGCTGATGCTGGTAGTGGTTTTATTAATCATGGCTTCATTATGGTTTCCACGTACCGATCGTACCGTGAAGGTAATGGACTTATTATTTGTTCTTGATATTACACAAAGTATGGATGTAGAGGATGTTGATTTAAATGGTCAACAAGTGAGTCGAATAACATGGGCAAAAGAATACACCAAGCAAGTGTTACAACAACTGCCTTGTGGTTCGCATGTTGGTCTTGCAGCTTTTAGTGAGTCACGTAGTTTAGTGTTAATAAACCCTGTTGAAATCTGTGAAAGCTATAATGACCTAAGCCAAATGCTGGCGAAGATAGATGGTTCGATGGCATGGGCATTATCCAGTGAAGTATCTAAAGCGGTATTTGGTGCGATCAATCAAGCTAAGCTGATGGATCCAAGTCCTGATGTTGTATTTATTACTGATGGTCATGAAGCGCCACCTTTACATGCTGAGTTATATCCTAAGTATAAAAAGAAATTAGGTGATGTTTCTGGTATCTTTGTAGGTGTCGGTGGTGAAAAATTATTACCGATTCCTAAACATGATTTTGATGGTACTCGTAATGGTTTCTGGGAAGAGAATGATGTAATGCATGAGGATGTGTATGCCTCACTACGAAGTGATCAATCAACACGTGGCCAGAGACCTCGAACGGAACATTTATCATCACAAAAAGTAGGCCACATACAAGGTTTAGCAGACATGTTAAATTTTGAAGTGGTGACTTCACCTACTAAAGCGTCGACAGTGCTAAATACATTGCAGCAAAAAGTAAAAACACGTGACCAAGTAGTCAGTTATAACTGGGCACCATGGTTTGCTTCTATCGCTCTAATCTTATTGGTACTTTTGTACTTCCCGCTTAGGTTTTTTCGAGACTAAGTTATTAATTAATAAAGAGCCATTCATAAGAGAATGGCTCTTTAAAATTGTCAACTTCAAGTAAATTACACTCTATAACGGCCTGTTAGGTTTTATTTATAAACATAAGAATCGAACAATTAACCTATATTGAGCAGGCTTACTACGCTAATGAATCTGTGTCATTGATTAAAGTTTGGAACATATGATTAGATCTCAGTTTATCGAAATACACTTCATTCTTTATTTCATCTTTTAGCGACTCCGTCAGGCTGATAGCCACTTGTATATCAGCTAATGCCTCATCTTCTTGCTCTAGTAATGCCTTAGCACAAGCTCTCTGCCAATAGGCCAAGGCATAAGTTCCATCATTTTCTATTGCCTGGTCTGATAATGACAGCGCCCATTTTACTTCCCCTAAATCTAATAAAGAATCAGCCTTATAGGTAAGTGCCTCAGTGTCATCAGGTTTAATTTCTAAAATATGATCATATATATTGATCTTTTCTTGTTCGCTTTTTTCAAGTCCCGCTCTCATCCATAACGAATGTATTAAGTTTGAATTGGACACTTCTTCTTGGGTCGCTATTATTTGCTCTGAACGATTCTTTAACTTACTTTCTAATTCATTTAACCTATTTTCGTATTCGTTAGTTAGTATTGATAACTTTTCAGATGTAATAGATTCTATGTTGTCTTTTATATCGCGCAATGATTTCCACCCAAGAAAAACCAGGACAGAAGCAGCAGCAGTGATTATATAAAAAATGATATTTGTCGTGTCAGCGGTATATCTTATAACTCTATCCGAAGAATCTAGTTTTGCATCAGCAACTTTCTGGCTGACTTCAACTCTCAGGGTAGATTGCTCCATACGTAATTGCTTCAGCTCATCGAGAATATATCTTTCAATAAACGGCTTAAATAATGGTTCAGTGAGTGTTTCTTCGGGTTGTTCAATTACCTCTTGGGCATATAAATTAATGCTAAGACCTGAGAGTGTAATGATTAGCATCAGTAAAATATGGTTCACTTTAAACATTTGATTGTACCGTCCTATACGAATCTAACGTCCTACTAAGCGGACGTAATGGAGCAGCGAAGCTGCATAATGGAGATGAAGTTACGAGTTGAGAAACGTGTTATGTACTTTGAGCTACTACAACCATTGAGATATTGTTTTTTTGTCAGGTACAGATCCAGAATGCACCAGATGGTTATCTATTACTACAGCAGGTGTTTTCATTACGCCATATTCAAGCATAACTTGAGGACTCGACTCCTTGACTATATTAACCTGAATACCATCTTCATTAGCCACTTCCTCAATAAGCTCAGCTACCTTCACGCATTTTGCGCATCCACTCCCAAGCACTTTAATTTCTTTCATACGCTTCTCCTTATAATACATAGACCATATTGATGAACCACCCGACTAGGGTGAATGAAATGAGTAAAATCATAAAAATAATCGCTACAAGTTTCCAAGTC
The DNA here is from genome assembly GCA_937900515.1 of uncultured Gammaproteobacteria bacterium. GTDB lineage: Bacteria > Pseudomonadota > Gammaproteobacteria > Nitrosococcales > Methylophagaceae. The sequence goes on from CALCCU010000199.1 coordinate 32,463, forward strand.
ATCACTTGTTTTAACAATATAAATTCTGGAAAGCTTGCGGCGACGGTACTCATGCAAAATGCTAAGGTCGTACCGAGTGGAAGCCCTTTAACAATCAAACTTTCCATCACTGGAATCACTCCCGTAGCATTCGAATACAATGGAATCCCAGCCAACACCGCCATTGGGACTGACCACCATTGTCCACTACCCAAATTTTGTTCAAACCAATTTTCAGGAATAAAGCCATGCAAGGCGGCACCTAGCCCAACCCCTATAAACACCCATTTCCACACCCGACCTAGTATGTCCAACAATTCAGTTTTAGCAAAATCATGACGTTCAATAAACGAAAGCTTGGCTCTGTAACTATGATTACTGCCAGATACTACCCCTGTTTGATAAGCTTTGAGTGCGAAAGGTTGCAGTAGTTTTTCGGCGCGAATTAAATCGAGGAAAACACCACCGGCAATACCGATTGCCATTCCAACCATCACATAAACAAGCGTTATTTTCCAGCCAACAAGACTCAATAATAGCAAAACAGCCACTTCATTAATAAGTGGAGATGTTAATAGAAATGACATTGTGATCCCGATCGGGATACCTGCAGAAGTAAAACCAAGAAATACAGGTATGCTTGAGCAAGAGCAGAAGGGCGTTATAGCCCCGAATGTTGATCCCATGAAATAGCCGAAGAATTTATTATTCTCGGCTAAATAATCTCGCACCCTCTCAATATCGAGGGAGGCCCTAACAAGCGCAATGGCATAAATCATCAAGATCAAAAGGAAAAATATCTTTGTAGTATCTTCGATGAAAAACTGGACTGCTTCCCCTAGTTTGGAGTCTGAAGCCAGACCAAATAAATCGTAGGTCAGCCAGTCTGCTAATGTTGTAAAAATTGATAACATGATGATTTCTCATAATCGTTTACCCCTTTAAAGAAGGGAAGAGGACCTTTTGCAGCGTCCCAAGTGAGTGGAACGTACGGAATTGAAATCCTTGTTATGCTGTTTGCTGGCTTTTATTGTCATTAACTAATTATCTCATGCCATGCATAAACCGTTACAGAAGCACCTGCAATAAGCCCTATAGTTGAAAGAGTAAGTCCGCTATAAGATTTTTCTCCTAGCTCTGAAATCAATCCCGACTCTTGAGAGGGTATTGAATTGTAGTAAACACTAATAGTACTTGCTACAGGACTGTTTTGTGCAAGTTTGAACGTTTTTGGGAATACCTGAGTGTAAAATATAACTCTATGAGAAGTGTAAGAAATGCCATTGACTTTATACTCATAGCTTACCGAAAAATTCTCAGCATCTTGAAGTACCCCATCTACGTAGCGCTTACCCTAAAGTTGTACTTCGGTGTTTCCTCTTTGTCATTTTTGCCTTATTAGGGCTGCAAACTCTGGTATAAAGTTCACCTTTGGTCTTATGAATGATCCACCCATTTCCTGAACGAAAATAATCCTTGCTCCTCAAGGAAATCAACCTGTGCATATGTTGCTTCTCCTAAGTGAGTACGTGATGCACGCACTTTAACAAAAAGACATTCCACTGGGGGCTTATGATGACAACTAGCTAAAGTGGCAAATGATACGAGGCTATTACGATATTCTTGAGCATTGTTAACAGACATCTACCGTGATACTTCATTACGGTGAATACCCGATGATACTACACCGTGAGAATCTCCTTATTGAATGTAAGTAATTAAAAACACTAATGAAATAAATTGACAAAAATAGTCGGTTATTTCTCATTTACACCCTATGCAAGTGTAGAATTTTAACTTTATAATGCCATTAAATGGATGTTCCTTGTAAAAAGGGAGTGGGGTGAAATATGGCGCTCGATACAGTAAAATCACTTGCAAAAGTGAGTTTGGTATTTGTTAATTCTAACCAAATTCGCTTTTTATATTATATTCAAAGTCTAATTGTTTCTTTTACCTTAGTTCTGTCATTTGTCATCTATTCAGGCTATATATTCGATATTGAATACTTATATAGACCTGTTGCCGTAGGACCAGCAACTCACGAATTAACAGTATTCACGGTTTTTCTAATTGCGCTTTCTCTTTTATCCGGAAAAGTCAGCAAACGATCCTTGCGGCCACTCGTATTTGCCAGTCTAGCAGGCTTTATTGCCGTGTTACGTATCATTGAAATAATATCTAATGTAGAAATTGTCAGCCCATTGACGCCCTTTTCTTCAGTAGCTCAGGCCGCAATCAATCAAGGTCTGTCTCATGAAATGGGATTAAATACAGCTTTTACAATTTTATCATTATCAGTGGCTATTATCTTTAGACATAAACAGCCTAAGCTTGCTTTTACACTAGGTTCCTTTGCACCCGCTATTTCATCGGTAAGTCTAAGTGCATATACCTATGAGAAATTAGGCCCCCTTTATGGGGATATGTCTCTTATGACTATTGCCCTCATTTTGCCTATCAGTTTTGCTTGCTTGATCGACTGGTCCCACTATGCCTTTCTAAGAAAGTTATACCGGTCAATAGTAAGAAGTCGCGTGTTTAAA
>CALCCU010000200.1 GCA_937900515.1 uncultured Gammaproteobacteria bacterium
TCAATGAAGCTACTGCCTTCTGGGATAGCTCCACCTGTCGCTGGGTTTCCACCTAATACGTGGCCAACAAAATCCACTTGGTGAGTTTGCTGTTGCACAACCATGTTATTTAATGTCTCCACATCAGTAAGAAGATCTCTTCCTTGTAGGTTCCCCAATAAATTGTCAGCTTGTAAGGCATTATAAGCTGAGCCAACAAAGTTCATCCGCGTGTCAGCCAGAACACCAACACTACTTGTGTCACCTATAAATTCTAATGCATTACCTGTTGTCAAGCCTCCACGACTATGAGAGTCAAGATGTAGTCCTGACTGACCATAGTCAAAACTAAGATAGAGTTCTTGGCCTGAACGACCTAATGCAAGGCCTAGTTCATTACGTAAAACCCAACCACGTTCGCTACTCAGGGTGAGTTCACCATCAAAACCGCGAACGGTATAACGTCCACCAATTGAGAAGCGATCTTGTACTATAAGAGGAGTTTTATTCCATTGACCGCGCCATGAGCCGTTATAACGCAACCGTTGTTCTCCTAGGGTAAAAGGCTGACTAAGACTTAACGCTAACGTGATAATTTCAGGTCTAGCAGTACCTTCGTCGAAGGTTTCTTCTGGTGCGGGCATAGCACTAAACAGTCCGGTGCCACGACGATAAGCAAGATCGGCATCAAGCGTCGCGCTACCGATAAATTCCTTGTGGATAAGATTAGCCTGCCATCCAGCCATTCGGCGCTGTTGCACTTCAATCTCAGTATCGTCGATATAGTTGTGTGAGGTATTGAGATAAGCCTGCAATGAGAGCGAGGTTTTACGCACGGCATCACGATACATTAACCGATAAATCTTCAGTTCAGAACGGCTACTTTCACCGCTGTAATTAAAGGTCTGGTTCGCTCCTGCAACAGATTGATGGTAATTGTTCTTCCTAGTGGTTGCACTGACTAACCAATAATCAAATGGTAATGAGTAATGTAAGGTGTGGCCGCGGGTGCCGTGTTGGTCACTATCACTCGTCAAGTCATGGTTCACACTAAAGTAAAACAGGTCGTTTAATGTGAGTAGATTATCACCAGAAAGTGTGGCAGTACCTTGTCGCTTGCCTGTTGCACGTGAGCCGCCATCATCGACAGATAAGGTGATACGAAAAGGTAAAGCCTGTTGATAACGAATAACAATGTCACTATCACCCGGCTTCGCATTAGTGGCAACAGCTGGTTCTATCTGAATATCCGCTTCTGCAGTAGGCACGCGTTTAAAATTTTCAAGCGCTTGCTCTATATCTCGTAGATTAAGTAGATCTCCTTCATTTGCTGGTAATGCACTCCAATATCTACCTCGACGATCGCTAGTGCCTTTAGCAAAACGAATGGTATGGATCCGTCCTGGAATAACGGTAAAGACAAGTTGTCCTGCATTAAGATCTTGTGGTGAGAGCAAAACACGCGTAGTTAAAAAACCTTTAGCAATAATGGCATTTTGTATGCGCGTCAGTGCGATATTAATCCCTTGAATGCCAAGGCAGCGACCGATGGCTAGATCATCACCCATTATCACATCAGCAAGGGAAAAATTGAATGTTTCTGCGTCTTCACCCGCTAAGGTAATTTGGTTTACTTCAAAACAAGGAGACTCTCCTTCAGGGAGTAGCCTAGAAAGTGTCGCTCCTGTTTCTCGAGGTAACCTGACATCAGTAGAGGGTTCATGTGTTTCGCGTAATGAGCGTTCGCGTTCTTGCTGTTGAATGCTCTGCTGCTGAATGATCTGCTGTTGCTGTTCAATCGTCGTTTGGGCGCTAAGTTCTGCAATCGGCGCCATAACCAATAATGGCAGGCACCAAAAAATATGCTTAAAATCCATTTATACAACCGTTCCATTAAATTCAATCCATTGATGTCAGCATCATGCTGCACAGTAATAGTCTAATGTATTGTAGTGATGATGAAGTAATTCTTCATCTGTACTATGGAACGGGTATCTCAAATATAGAAAAAATTAATTTTATGAAGACTAAAATACTTAAGTTTAATAAAGCCCCCATGTTCCTAATAAAAAAAATGGTTTTCCATTTAAAATAACGGTACACGTTTTCCTCAATTAATGATTACAGTGCGGTGAATACCGATATTAATCGCCGCATAAAAAGCGACAAATATTCTTGTGTTTGCAGTAAATAACCATTATTATCGCCGTATAATTTGCGGTGATTAATATGTGGATATACGAATACAAAGACTGGCCTAATTTTTCTTGGAATACAGAAAAGCTAGCTTCTAAACTCGCAGGTATACGTTATCAACAAGGGCGCTTGTTGGGCCGAATGGAAGGACTTGGCTTTGAACTAAGGAGAGAAGCCAGCCTGAGAACATTAACCAATGATGTTGTAAAATCTTCAGCGATTGAAGGACATGGCCTTAATCCCGAAGAAGTTCGCTCTTCTATTGCCCGTCACCTAGGCATGGATATCGCTGGACTTATTCCTGCTAGCCGTGATGTAGACGGCATCGTTGAAATGATGCTGGATGCGACTCAGCACTTTTCCAAACCGTTAACAAAAGAGCGTCTATTTAATTGGCACGCAGCACTTTTTCCGACAGGACGAAGTGGAATGCATCGTATTACCGTGGCAGATTGGCGTGCCATTGAAAAAGATCCTATGCAAGTCGTTTCTGGTCCTATAGGCCGAGAAAAAATCCATTTCCTTGCACCAAGTGCAGATAAGCTTGAATCTGAAATGACGGCTTTTCTTAACTGGTTTGAAAGCAAAGCCGATATTGATCCTGTTATTAGAGCAGGTATTGCTCATCTTTGGTTTGTCACAATTCACCCTTTTGAAGATGGCAATGGCCGAATTGCCAGAGCGATTGGAGATATGGCTTTAGCGCGAGCTGATGGTATGCCTGAACGCTTTTATAGTCTGTCCAATCAAATTGAGAGTGAACGAAAAAACTACTATGATCAGCTTGAAAGCCAGCAACATGCTTCGCCAGAAATCACAGAATGGTTAACATGGTTTTTAGATCGTCTTGGGCACGCCATTACCAATGCTGAAGCGCTATTAAGTAGTGTGTTATTCAAGGCTCGTTTGTGGGAGAAGATCAACAAGACTCCAGTTCATGAGCGGCAACGTATCATTATTAATCGCATGCTTGAGGATAATTTTGTTGGGCATATGAATACCTCGAAATATGCCAAACTTGCAAAATGTTCGAATGATACGGCTCTGCGTGATATTCAAGCGCTTGTGCAAAGAGGTCTATTTTTACAAAACTCAGGCAGTGGGCGAAGTACGAGTTATCGCTTGATTGATAAATTTGATGATGAGCGATAAGAAATAACGCTATTCTTTAGTACTAAAACTGGGGGCTTATCAATAATTAGAGTTGCAGGAAACCGTTTAGAAAACTCAGGCCTTAGAAGAACCTGCTCCAACATCTAACAATGATGAGCCTGCTAGAAAGCTGCTTTGGTAATAGCTTGTAATCTTTGATTGAACCGACTCGTAGCGTGCAAAAATAACACCTGCATTCGTGCTATAGAAGTCTGCAGTTTGTTTGTCCATAAGAAGTCATCTTGAGAGTTAAAGTACCAAATGACATTAAAACATGAAATTTAATGATATGTTCGGGATTAACTCATACGAAGGTGTTGACTTTATTCTCGTGTTCAAATTCGACTAGACAAACCATCGAATATCTTAAGATTGTGTCATTTAGGCTTGAACTCAAAAGCCATTATTTATAAAACATGGATTTTTATATTTGTCACAAGATTGGCACAGATTTGTCACAAGGTAAATTGAGCAGCTTGTGACGATTAAGGCTAAAACTTAAAATGGCGCGCCTGACAGGAATCGAACCTGTGACCCCCAGTTTCGGAAACTGGTACTCTATCCAACTGAGCTACAGGCGCTTTGAGAGTATTTAAGTTGATTGCTGTTTTTCCACTTTACAAAAGTAGGTTAACAACATTATGAATTAAATTGATTTAACCAAGACGTTAACTTGGTTTAGTTAACAATCTCCGGCGTTGGATTATACGTATTTTGACTCTGTTCTACTAGCAGACAATACTTTAATCTGAGAGGGATGCTAACTTATAAGCTTAACTGTTAACTAATTTTAATTTTCGAGGTGAGTTCATCGCCAGCTCTGTTGAAAAATAATCTAACATTTCAGCAACAAGCTTACGAGGTAGCCAAGCTTCGCCATCATGAATAACTCGTATTGCTTTAGCTAACATTGGACGCTGTTCACGGCTTATATAACCTCGTACTTTAAAGCCAGAGCTTTGTAGCATTTGGAAATCAGGCGCACCTTCAATTAATACTATTATTTGCGCTTCAGGACATCTTAACGAACAGACATAACTCAATATATCAACGTCAATTTGTTCATCATCTCCGTCAACCACAATAATACTGGGTCTATGCATGGCGATATGGCTAATAATAGTATCAAAATCAACTGTCTGCACTAAGCTAACGTGCATATCAGTCTCATATGCAAGCACTGTTGAGGATATATCCTCTTCCCCAACAATCACTACGTCAATCATGCGTATGGTCTCAATAGTACAGATAGAAGCTCCCACTGTTGCTCCCAGCTGTGTAAAGGTGATTGGCGGTAGCTAGATCGTACAAATTGCTGTAAATGCCCTTCGACAACCGTCAGTAATAGGTTTGCTGTTTCATTGACAGGACGTCCGCCAGCTTCTGTTAATGTAAGCTCCCTTTCTCTTAATACCTGTCTAAATTGTGTCTCAAGACGCTCAAAGAACTGATTGACTCGTTGACGAAGTCGTTCTGTTTCACCAGTTAATGCCGTACCAATTAAAACACTAGTTATGCCTGGGTTTTTCGCACTAAAACCTAATAGCAGTGTGATAATTTTCTCACAGCGGGCAACAGCATTAGGCTCATTGTCTAAGATCTGTTTGATTAAACCAAAAATTGTTTCTTCAGCGAATTCAATCAACCCCTCAAACATTCTAGCTTTGCTTGGAAAGTGGCGGTATAAAGCGGCCTCTGAAACACCTAAGCCTTTGGCTAATTGTGCTGTCGTAATACGCTGGCCAGGATTTTGTTCCAATTCATAAGCCAATGCTTCTAAGATAGCTTGTCTGCGCGACTTTTTAGCTTCTGCTCTCGTTGTTTTGTGTTGATCGTCGCTCACTGCCACCCCCCTCTAATCAATGTACCGACACCTTCGTCTGTGAACATTTCTAATAATAATGCATGCTGAACTCGACCATCTATAATATGCGCAGTCGTTACCCCAGCTTGCACCGCATCGAGTGCACAGCCAATCTTAGGCAGCATGCCGCCATAGATAACACCTGTCTCTATGAGTTCATTCACTTGCTTCGAATTCAGACCTGTTAACAAGCTACCTTCAGCATCGAGTAAACCTGAAGTATTCGTCATTAGTATAAGCTTTTCTGCTTGCAAAACTTCGGCCATTTTACCCGCAACTAAATCAGCATTAATATTATAAGACTGACCTTCAGGCCCAACTCCAATCGGCGCAATAACAGGAATAAAGTCACTTTGGATAAGCATATCAATAACACTTGTATCTATACTTTGCACTTTACCCACATGCCCTAAATCCACCAATTCAGATACCTTATCCGCAGGATCATTACTATTTGGCGAAATATGTAGTTTCTCTGCACAGATTAGGCTTCCATCTTTTCCAGTTAAACCTACAGCACGACCACCATGGGTGTTAATCAAGTTAACAATACTTTTATTAACTTGTCCACCAAGCACCATTTCAACAACATCCATTGTTTCGGTATCGGTTACGCGCATACCATCAATAAACTCACTTTCCTTACCAACGCGCTCAAGTAAGTTTCCAATTTGTGGGCCTCCACCATGCACTACGATAGGGTTGATCCCCACAGCTTTGAGTAATACAACATCTCTGGCAAAGCTATTTTTTAATTCTTCATCAATCATGGCATTTCCACCATATTTAATGACTAATGTTTTACCTTTAAAGCGTTGAATATACGGCAGTGCTTCTGTGAGCACTTTAGTGACATCTGTTGTTGATTGTTTATCTAAACTCATTGAATTTCTTTATTTAAAAAAGCAGTGTTAATGTTGGTTTTATCTGTAGCATTTGCGCTTTAAATCGTTGCTGAATTTCTTGTAACTCATCCGCAGAATCAGCTTCGAAACGTAAGGTCAATCCAGGTACTGTATTCGAAGCTCTAACTAAACCCCAACCATTCGGATATTCGGCTCGAACACCATCTAAGATATTAAGTTCCGCTCCCTCAAACTGACCTTCGCCAGCGAGCTGTCTCATAAATGTTGCACTTTCACCTTCTGCCATACTCACCAGAATTTCTGGAGTACTTTCTCTCGATGGTAACGCTTTAAAGATGTCTGTCGCATTTCGTGACATAGCATCATTAGCCAAGATTTCTAATAATCGAGCACTCGCATATAACGCATCATCAAAGCCGTACCAGCGCTCCTTAATGAAGATGTGACCGCTAAATTCACCTGCTAGCACTGCGTGAGACTCTTTCATTCTATGCTTAATTAGAGAGTGTCCTGAGCGACTCATCAATGGCTTACCTCCAGACCTAGTGATAACCTCTGCTAGCAAGCTTGTACTTTTGACATCAAAAATAACAGAAGCGCCAGGATCCCGGGATAGAATATCTTGGGCAAGCAACATTAATACGCGATCGGGGTAAATAATATTGCCAGAACCATCCACTACACCTAATCTGTCACCATCACCATCAAATGCTAACCCTAGCTCAGCGCCACTCTCTTGAACAGCTTCAGATAAGTCTTTAAGGTTTTCTGGCCGGCTGGGGTCTGGATGGTGGTTGGGGAATTTACCATCAACTTCGCAGAACAGTTCAACTACTTCACAACCTATTGCTTTAAATAAGGCAGGAGCAATTGCTCCTGTAATTCCATTGCCACAGTCAATCACTATCTTAATAGGTCGTGAAACAGTTAAGTCACCAACAACACGACTAACATAATCATAGTTGATACTTTCTTGTCTTAAAGAACCGTTGCCCGTTCTCAGCTCATTGTGTTGGACTCTTTGATGTAGCTTCATCAACTCATCTTGAGTTAATGGCTGGCCAGCTAGCACTACTTTCAAACCATTATAGTCAGGAGGGTTATGACTACCAGTAAGCATCACACCAGACTTAGTATTCAAATGTTCACACGCAAAATACATAACAGGAGTTGGTACTTCTCCCACATCTATCACATCGCAACCACTCGCAGTCAGCCCTTCAATCAAGGCATGACTTAAACCTGCGCTAGAGAGTCTAGCATCACGTCCTACGACAATTTCTTTAACCCCTTGAACCGCCGCCTCAGATCCTATTGCCTGCCCAATCGCTCTAATGACATCTTCATTTATATTTTGACCAACAACCCCTCGAATATCATTCACTCGAAAAATAGTGGGATCAATATCAACAACTTCACTTACTGTTTCGGCCTGAGTAGGTAATCGAACATTATTTTCAACTTCTTCGATTTTCTTGCCAATACTTTCGGCTGTAGCACCTTTTTTAGCCGTATTGTGATAATTCTCACGACCAAGCGCTAGAATATCGACCACGAGTAAGTTAAAAGGTTTAAGCGTTACATGGTAACGAGGCTTCAAGCCGCCTGACTTAAGATCCGCTAACTGCGACTTAATGATAGACACATCGCGCTTAACCAATAAAGCCTTCATAACTTCAAGAAGTAGCCACATTAAAATCATAATGGCTAGTACGCCACTTAAGATAAACCACTGAGGAGAGTAACTTTGAGGTTGTTCAGGCCAATAAGCTAAACGCCAGTATGTATTAGGCAGCAACTTTTCAATCAACGCTTGCCCTTGTTTATGGCTGTCACTACCCTGATTTGCTAAAACAGTGACATTCTTAGAACCTTGTTGTAATTCAATATAACCAGCTAAGTTAGCACTAGGATAAAGGATAGTCTGAATCACATCGGCACTAAGTGTCACTACCAGCACACCAACAACGCGCCCCGATTTGTTCTCTATACTTTGCGCCAACAATACATGAGCATCTGAGCTAGCAGGTTTTATAACACTTAATTTAGCGTTACCTTCTTTTTTTGCCTGCCTCAAACTATTTAACGTAGCAAATGTAATAGGCATACAGCCAGAAGATGAAACATCATCAACATCGGCACTAATTAGACACACATTTTCTGCATGAGGGAAATAAGATAATAAATCTTGTTGTAATAACTCTATTAAAGAACTGTCATTGAACGTCAATGCATCCACTAATTGCTTAGAATTAGCTATCGCACCCATTTGCTCTTTAATATTGTCAATTCGAGCAAGTGTGTAATTTTCAATATTAGTGGCGATTTGCTTTTGGTGGTTTAGTTGAATAGCTTCAGTCTCTTGTGAAGAAATCTGCTGTTGCCACAAAAAACCAGTTGCTACAAAAAAGCAGCTCACACCAATAGAAAGTAGTGAAATACCCTTATTGCCTATTATTAATATAAGCTTAGCTAATCCATCCATTTCTATTCCTTGCAGTTAAACCTGAAATATTTAGTGTCGCCCTGTGTGTCCAAAACCACCGCTACCGCGTTCTGAGCTTGTAAACTCATCTACTTTTTCAAAACCAACCTGAGCAACAGGGATAAAGACCATCTGAGCAATTCGCTCGCCAATTACAATCTCAAATGCTGTTTGACCTCGATTCCAGCATGAAACAAAAACTTGTCCTTGATAATCGCTATCTATCAAACCAACCAGATTACCTAAAACAATACCATGCTTATGTCCAAGACCTGAACGAGGTAGTAACACCGCAGCTAATGATGGATCATCAATATGAATAGCTAAACCTGTTGGAATCAACACAGTTTCACCTGGCTCTAGAATAATATTTTCATCTAGGCAAGCCCTAAGGTCTAAGCCTGCAGAACCTGAAGTAGCATAATCTGGCAATTCAATAGTATCGCCTAGTCGTGAATCAAGAATTTTAAGTTGAATCTTTTGCATCGTATCGCTCGATAATTAGAGTCATTAAATCTCTGGCTAATTGCGTCTTGGGTGCTAATGGTAACACCTCTGAACCCGACTCCCAGAATACCTGTAAGGCATTGTCATCTTCGGCAAAGCCTACACCATCTCCAACTTGATTCGCTGCTATCATATCAAGCTTTTTTCGCTGTAACTTTTGTTGAGCGTAATCAGTAACACTCTGAGTTTCAGCTGCAAACCCTACTATAAATGGTCTTGTCTTCTGCTCAGCCACCGTTGAGACAATATCTTGTGTTGCTTTCAAATTTAATTGTAAATTAGCACTTTGTGTTTTTTTTATTTTATTACTTTCAATCTGTTCTGGTCTGTAATCCGCCACAGCTGCACAGGCCACAAAAATATCGAACTGTTCAATATCCGTCATCACAGCGTCACACATCTGCTGTGCTGTTTCAACATTCACTCGCTTAACCCCATTAGGCGTTGTTAAGTGAACTGGACCTGCGACTAACGTCACTATAGCGCCTGCTTCTATTGCTGCTTTAGCAACCGCAAAGCCCATCTTTCCTGAACTTCTATTGCCAATAAACCTGACAGGATCAATTGGCTCATATGTAGGCCCAGCAGTAATTAAAACTCGTTTACCTTGCAATTTAGCCGGTACCATTAATCGGGCCAGTTCAGCAATCAATTCAAGTGGCTCAATTAAGCGACCTTCACCTAACTCACCACAGGCTTGAATGCCACTGCCGGGGCCAATAATATGTACATCACGAGATTGTAATATATTTATATTGTCTTGTGTCGCTTGATTTTCCCACATCTTATTGTTCATTGCCGGAGCAACTGCAAGTGGGGACTCACTTGCTAAACATAAAGCACTTAAAAGATCATCTGAACGACCTTGCACCAACCGGGAAATAGTATCGGCGCTGGCTGGGGCAATAACAATCCAGTCAGCCCAACGTGCAAGTGTAATATGTCCCATCGAGGCTTCTTGACTAGGGTCTAACAAATCAGTCGCAACCGGATAGCCACTCAATGCTTGCAAGGTTAGCGGAGTAATAAACTCACAAGCAGCTTTAGTCATCACTACTCTAACTTGCGCACCCTCATCTTGTAATCGACGCACGAGATCAGCCGCTTTATAAGCAGCAATGCTACCGGTAACGCCTACAACGATTTTTTTATCTAACATCCGCTGTTCAGACATGGTCAACACTACCTAAAGCCAAGTCTCTTAAGCTTAATGTTTCTAATACCGTTTCCTGTTGCTGATTTAATTTATTAAGTAATGCTTTAACAGGTGGCTTCACTCGCGTCTGAGAGGCAAACACATTAGCTTCCTGACTTTTGCGTAAACAATCAAGCACTCTTTTTACCTTAATTTCAGAGCTATCAGTTGCCAGTACATAACGTGATTCGTCACCAGCTAACTCAACAATTAATCTCCCACCTTCCAAGGTTAATATTAATTGCTGCAAGATATCGGCGGTCAGCCCTGTTTCATATTCAAGCTCTTCGAAACTAGGAGCCATTTTCTGCTGGTAAAACCGCTCAGCAATCAGTGTTATTACTCCTAACCCTTCCTGTTCACATAGGCGAGGACTTAGCTTATAAGCTATGCCACCTAAGCGTACTAATTTTGGATGCTGTAAATAAAAAGCAACTTGCGATCCTGTTAGTAAGATCAACCAACCAAGATATAGCCAAATCATAAAGAAAAATAAAATAGCAAAACTCGAATATATCGCCGTATAACTTGAAGATGATGCTACAAAGGATGCAAAGACTTTCCCAACTGTTACCCATAAAACACCCGCCACAATGGCTCCAATAACAGCAGGTTTCACATTTACCCTTGTATTAGGAATAAACATATAGAGAAAGGTGAACGCTAAAATAATCATCAAATAAGGAATCGCTTTAGTCGCAAACAATAATAAGGTGCCAAAAGGTTCAATCGCTTGCAGGCTTTGTACCACATCATTATTCATTGCTGATGCAGCAACCCCCATAGCTGTTACCACCAGCATTGGACCAATCATCACCACACTAAGATAATCTGTAAATCGTCTCGCAAGACTTCTAGCCCGACTAATACGCCAGACAAAGTTGAATGCATTTTCAACTTTCTGGATTAAAGAAATAATGGTGTAGAACAGCATAGCAATACCAATCGAGCCCAAGACTCCTACCTTCACATTCTGAATAAAACCAATAATGCTTGCAGTAATCTCAACACCTTTGGCACCTAAAGGTTCTAATACGCTTAATAAAAATGGCTCTACCTGATTGTGCACGCCAAATGCTTTCAAGACTGAAAAGGCTACTGCAAGAAGCGGAACTAACGACAATAAGCTAGTAAAAACCAAACTCATCGCCCGTAAATTAAGCTCACCTTTCGCTAATTCTTTTCCTACCGTAAATGCAAACCGTATGGTTTGGATCAACCAACGCCAAAGTGTATGGGAGCGATCATTGAACTCTTGCCAAAGACCTACCTCAAAAAACTGCTGTAATTTTGATATAAAATTGCTCATACCTAACCTAAATCCAACTCTAAACACCCATTAAACTGGGTTATCAATATCGACAAAATGATGCTGCACATCGAAGGTTGCAGCTAACTGTTCGCCCAAGGCCTTAACGCCATAACGTTCTGTAGCGTGATGACCTGCTGAAAAATAATTAATTCCTAACTCTCGAGCAAGATGTACTGTTTGCTCTGAGATCTCTCCACTCATAAAACAATCAAGACCTAACTCAGCAGCCTGCTCAATATATCCTTGAGCTGAGCCACTGCACCAGCCAATCGTCGTCATCGGCCTATCATGAGCTTGAATAATTAATGGTTCACGCTCAAGCGATTGCCATATTTTATCTGCAAACTCAGGGACCGTTTGACTATCCGAAAAAGAACCGCAGAACCCTATAGCAGGATCACCTGTTCCAGACATTCGCCCATCAATTTCGATATCTAATAACTGTGCTAGTTGAGCATTATTACCTAGGCTTGGATGCGCATCTAGCGGTAAATGATAGGCAATTAAATTCATATTATTAATTAATAACTGCTTTAAACGTCGCTGCTTAATGCTAACAATGCGCGGATCTTCTCCTCGCCAAAAATAGCCATGGTGAACCAAAATAGTATCAGCACCTAACTCAAGCGCAGCATCCAATAATGCTTGACTAGCCGTTACTCCAGTGACTATCGTATTAATTGATTCGGCACCCTCAACTTGTAATCCATTAGGGCAATAATCTTGGAACCTATTTGGCTCTAACAATGTCTCAAGGTAAGATAAACATTCACTACGAGTTACCATTACAATTGTCCGACAAGAAAATTGTAACTATAACAAACTAACGATAGCTACAGTTCTAAAAGTGTAGAGAGGAGCTCAGAAGATGGAACCAGTCAGTATGATCGCCCTTAGCATGGGTGCGGCGTGGGCAAGCGGCATTAACCTCTATGCAACCCTATTTATGCTTGGATATATGGGCTCAACAGGCAATATGACTCTTCCTGCTGAAATGGAAGTATTAGCAAACCCGATGGTTATGACTGCCGCAGGCTTTATGTATTGCGTGGAGTTCTTCGCCGATAAAATTCCTGGGGTCGACACAGGTTGGGATACCATTCATACCTTTATTAGGATCCCTGCTGGCGCCATGTTAGCAGCGAGCAGCATTGGTGACGTTACACCTGCAATGGAATTAACAACTGCATTATTAGGTGGCACATTAGCGGCGGGAACTCATACAACTAAAGCGGGTTCGCGCTTACTCATTAACACATCACCAGAACCTGTGAGCAATTGGACTGCATCTATTAGTGAAGATTTATTAGTAATCGGCGGCTTATGGGCAGCATTAAATCACCCCATCCTATTTATCATTGGTCTTGTAGTATTTATCATTCTAATGATTTGGCTAATTCCAAAACTATGGCGCCTAATCAAAACTATTTTCTGCAAAATTGGTAGCTGGTTAGGATTATGCGAAGCACCAATCAATATTGAAGAACCGCAAGAAACAGTAAAGAATCAAGTTAACAAGTTACCCAAAACTTAGCTTTTAAGGCGATAAAATACACCATGTGGACTTCGTATCATTTCAAAAGCATCACAGTAGCCTGTAATAGTTTCTGATGCGCCTAAGAAGAGATATCCATTAGGGTTCAAAGATAGCGCCATCCGGTTAAGGATATCGGACTTCCGTTCAGCGGAAAAATAGATAAGCACATTACGGCAAAAAATAATATCGAACTTACCTAATGAGGCGTAACTTTCTAATAAGTTTTGCTCTTTAAAACGAATTCGATTTCTGACTTCAGAAGTGACTTGCCTTATACCATCAGGCTTCTCGATAAAAAATTTCTTTTTTCGGTCAGTTGATAAACCACGCCCTAAAATCGACTCATCATATTCTGCCGTTTTTGCCTCGTTCAGCATACTTGCCGAAATATCGGTAGCCATTATTTCAGCATTGAGTCTTTTACCAGCACCACTATCCATTAAGTATTCACTTAACGTTATGCTAATTGTGTAGGGTTCTTGACCAGAAGAACAAGCAGAAGACCATATCCGATATTGCTTATTAGTTCGCTCGCTTAATTCGGGAAAAACAACTTTATCTAAACATATAAATGGCGTGGTATCTCGAAACCAAGACGTTTCATTGGTCGTCATTGCATCTATAACTGTATCACGCAGACTCGCGCTTCTAGGAAAATGACTATTCACTAATGTCATTAGCTCCGAAAGAGAAGCAATCTCTTCATCTCTTAATAGTTTTGTTAATCGACTACTAATTAGATACTGCTTCCCCTCACCCAAGACGATGCCACAAGCTTTTTCTAAAAAGCGTTTAAATTTCTCATATTCTTGAGGGGTTATTTGACTAAGCATTTCGCTCGTTCATTATCCATATCTTTAAGTTGCTTGATGACTATATAGAATATAGCAGATATAAATACTGAGCAAAACAAGTGCCAATAAAAACAACATGCATAATAAGCTAGATTTGTTACCATAAAAACATCCTAAAAATCAGGCAATAAAACATAACAATGTCACAATCACCACTAAATATACTTATTACTGGCTGCTCCAGCGGTATCGGCTTGTGTGCCGCAACCATGCTTCATGAACATGGTTACAATGTGATTGCTACAGTAAGAAATAAAGATGATTTGGTTCAACTGACGGATCTAGGTATCACAGCGATTCAACTTGATCTTGCTGACAGCGCCTCAATTAATAAAGCCTTCACTGTTACGCTCGAACACTTTGAAAATAAAATAGATGCGCTCTTTAATAATGCAGCTTACGGGCAGCCTGGTGCTATTGAAGATTTAAGTCGAGATGTGCTGCGCCAACAGTTTGAAACAAATGTATTCGGTACTCAGGAACTGACCAATCTAGTCATCGCTCAAATGCGTAAGCAAGGTCAAGGTAAAATTATTTATAACAGCTCTGTATTAGGTCTCATTTCGATGGCATATCGAGGTGCATACAACTCAAGTAAGTATGCTCTTGAAGGTTTAGCAGATACGCTTCGCCAAGAACTTCATGGCAGCAATATTCACATCAGCCTTATTGAACCCGGTCCAATTGTTAGTCGGTTTAGAGCGAATGCTTTCAACAAATATCGGCAAAATATTGATAAAGCGGCAAGTGTTCACCGCACAACCTATGAAGCAATGGAACAACGCCTGACTAAAAAAGGCCCTGCCGCCCCATTTACCTTACCTGCTGAAGCAGTCGTAAACAAACTGCTTCACGCTCTTGAAAGTAAACGACCAAAAATTCGTTATTACGTTACTTTCCCAACCTACCTTTTTGCGACTCTAAAACGAGTGCTACCCCATCGATGGCTAGATTGGGTGTTAATCAAAGTCTCTCAGGATGAGAATAAATAAGCTATTAAGCATCGTCACGACCATAGAGATAAACAATATACAAAGACATTCCGACCATTACGGAACCGCCAAAGATATTACCCAGTGTCACGGGGATAAGCTTTTCGATAAAACCAGACATGGTCAGGTTGGCAAAGGCTTCAGGAGCTAGCCCCGTTAAAGCAACCGCCTCTGGGTCAAGTGATGCGACAATACCTAATGGGATCATAAACATATTAGCAATACAGTGCTCAAACCCCATTGCAACAAACGCAGATATTGGGAAGACAACAGCAAAAACCTTATCGGTTACTGTTCGTGATGCGTAAACCATCCAGCTAGCAAGACACACGAGTGAATTACAGAAAATACCGCGGACAAAGGCTTCTGTAGTTGTAATATCAACTTTTGCTAAGCCTAGTTTTATTGCTGTTGCACCATAAGCATGGTGTGCTCCATCGAGGAAACCCGAGGCAAATACCAAATAAACAGTTAAGAAAGCACCGAGCGCATTGCCTAAATAAACTAAGCCCCAATTTCTCAATAATTGTCGTATTGATATTTTGCCATTTGCCCAAGCAAGAACAATCAAGTTATTACCGGTAAATAACTCTCCTCCTGCTATAACAACCAAAATAAAACCTAATGAGAATGCAACGCCACCTAACAATTTGGCCGCACCGTATGCTTCTGATGGGTGCGTCATAACAACGGTGTAATACATAGCACCAAAAGATATAAACGCCCCAGCCATCATTGCCAAGATTAATAGAGGTAAGAAAGGCATATTAGCCTTACTTACCCCTAATGTTTTAACTTTTTTAGCTACTTGAGATGGCGTAAACGCATCTGCAAATTTGGCAAGTTCAGACATATAAAATCACAATTTATCAAAAATAGAAGCGAGATTATAGCAAACTGTCCAAAGCTCAACACACCAAAGTGGTGCGCTGAGTGATCGGTGCTAACTAAGCAGTAAAAATCAGTGTGTCATTTTCCACATCGACTTTTATATTGTCTCCCGCTGCAAACCGACCTGACAAAATATCTTGTGCCAAACTATTTTCCAATTGCTGCTGAATCACACGTTTTAAAGGTCTTGCACCATAAACAGGATCAAAACCTGCTTCAGCGAGTAAATCCAGAGCCTCACTACTTACTGTTAATCCCATGTCACGATCAGCAAGACGTTGATGTAAGTGCTCGAGTTGAATATCAGCTATCGCATGAATTTGATCGCGTTGCAAAGGATGGAAGACGACAACATCATCGACCCGGTTAATAAATTCAGGTCGGAAATGTTGACCTACAATTTCCATCACTGCTGACTTCATTTTTTCATAATCATCATCACCTGCCATTTCTTGAATCACATTTGAACCAAGATTAGAGGTCATTACAATTACCGTATTACGAAAATCAACCGTACGACCTTGACCATCAGTTAAACGGCCATCATCTAATACCTGTAATAAAATATTGAACACATCGGGATGTGCTTTTTCGACTTCATCCAACAAGATCACAGAGTATGGTTTGCGCCTCACTGCTTCTGTTAAATAACCACCTTCTTCATAACCAACATAGCCTGGAGGTGCACCCACCAAACGTGCAACAGAATGTTTCTCCATAAACTCAGACATATCGATACGAACCATCGCTTCTTCCGTATCAAATAAGAACGTCGCAAGTGATTTACATAGCTCCGTTTTACCTACGCCTGTTGGACCTAAGAACAAGAACGAACCATTGGGGCGGTTTGGATCAGACAATCCAGCACGAGAACGACGAATAGCATTGGCAACTGAATTAACAGCCTCATCCTGGCCTATTACTCTTTCGTGTAATGCCTCATCCATTTTCAATAATTTATCGCGCTCACCTTCCAACATCTTGGAAATTGGAATACCCGTCCATTTTGAAACAACTTCTGCAATTTCTTCTTCACCGACTTTATTACGCAATAAAGTAAAGTCCTGCATTTCTGCCTGCGTAGCCATGTCTAGTTTCTTCTCTAGAGCAGGTATCAAGCCATATTGCAGTTCTGACATCTTTTCAACATCATTATTTCGAGTTGCTGACTCTAAAGCCATACGCGCTTTTTCAAGCTCCTCTTTAATGTGCTGACTGCCATGCAATGCTGCTTTTTCTGATTTCCAGACTTCTTCTAGATCAGCATATTCACGAGCTAACTTCTTCATCTCCGCTTCAAGTATATTTAAGCGCTTTTTAGAAGCATCATCAGATTCTTTCTGTAAGGCTACCCGTTCAATTTTTAACTGAATCAAACGACGTTCCATGCGATCTAAAGATTCAGGTTTAGAGTCAATCTCCATTCGGATTCGACTTGCCGCTTCATCAATTAGATCAATGGCTTTGTCTGGTAACATACGATCAGTAATATAGCGGTGCGATAAGGTTGCTGCAGCTACAATTGCCGGATCAGTGATATCAACACCATGATGAACTTCATAACGTTCACTTAAACCGCGAAGAATAGCTATCGTATCTTCAACCGTAGGTTCACCAACTTGTACTTTTTGGAAACGGCGCTCTAAAGCCGCATCTTTCTCTACATATTGACGATACTCATCTAGCGTAGTCGCACCAATACAATGTAGCTCGCCCCGAGCTAATGCAGGTTTTAACATATTGCCGGCATCCATTGCACCTTCTGCTTTACCCGCACCTACCATGGTATGGATTTCATCTATAAATAAGATGATTTGACCTTCTTGTTTTGATAGATCTTTTAGTACAGCTTTTAAACGTTCTTCAAATTCACCACGGAATTTTGCACCTGCGATTAAAGCCCCCATATCTAAAGATAATAAGCGTTTATGCTTCATACCTTCTGGCACTTCACCGTTAATAATTCGTTGAGCTAAACCCTCTGCGATTGCAGTCTTACCTACGCCAGGCTCACCAATTAAAACAGGGTTATTTTTGGTTCTGCGTTGCAATACTTGAATGGTACGACGAATTTCATCATCACGACCAATGACAGGATCTAACTTACCTCTCTCAGCTCTCTCAGTAAGATCAATCGTGTATTTTTCTAATGCTTGGCGCTGTTCTTCAGCATTTTGGTCTGTCACGTTTTCGCCTCCACGAATCTTATCTATTGTTGCCGATAATTTTGGCTTATTACCGCCATGCTGACGTAGTAAATCACCTGCTTTATTTTTATCTTCAATGACAGCTAATACAAATAATTCGCTAGAAACATATTGATCTTGACGCTGTTGAGACAATTTATCTGTTTGATTGAGTAGGCGGTTTAAATCTTGCGATACATGAATATCACCCGAGCCACCTTCAACTTGAGCCATCTGAACCAGTTGACTTTCCAAGGCAGCTTGGTAAGCAGGCACATTCACACCGCTTTGAGCCAATAAAGGTGTCACAGTACCCGCTTGCTGCTCTATCAAAGCAAGCATTAAGTGTGTGGGCTCAATAAACTGATGCTCTTTGCCCACAGCCATACTTTGAGCAGCCCCTAATGCTTCTTGGAATTTACTGGTTAGTTTGTCGATTTGCATATTATTCATCCTCACTTTATTTTTTCATTGCTAAATAAATGGGGTGGGAATGACAATAAATCAAGTCATAACAATAGATTAAAATTCATCTAATAAAAGTAAGGGTTTATTTAAGCCTCACAACAATGGTCCTGAAGAACTAGACTTCAAATGGTGAAGCATCCCCCAAACCAACGCGAATAATTTCAGGCATATCATCAATAAATTCAATTACCGTCGTTGGCTCAGCACCACCAAATCCACCGTCAATAATTAAATCCACCTGCTTACCCAGTTGATCCATAATTTCTTCAGGATCAGTCATTGGCGTATCTTCATTAGGTAGAATTAGAGTTGAACTCATTAGGGGTTCATTTAGTTCTTCTAATAAGGCTAAAACGATGTTATTTTCAGGAATACGTAAACCGATTGTTTTTCGTTTTGCATGCTGTAAACGACGCGGCACTTCTTTAGTTGCAGGTAATACAAAGGTATAAGCCCCCGGTGTATTGGCTTTTATAGCTCGATACACACTGTTATTCACTTTTGCATAAGTCGAAATTTCAGATAAATCACGGCACACTAAGGTGAAGTTGTGATCATCATCAAGTTGGCGCAGACGGCGTATTTTATCCATTGCCCCCTTATCACCAATATGGCAGCCCAGTGCATAACCAGAATCAGTGGGGTAAACGACCAAACCACCTTTACGAATGATATCGCAAGCTTGAACAATTAAGCGTTTTTGAGGATTATCAGGGTGAATATGAAAAAACTGACTCATGGGCGGACCTTCGATTAAATCTGTTATCTAGTAAGGAAACCGCATAGTATAGTACTTAAAAGTAAAAAGTTGTTATCTAGCAATAACTTCCTACCCTTTTAAGGCCTAGACTCGTTTCTTTTTAGAATGCAGTCCAAATCGGTGTACATGAGTTGGGCAAGGCACTAAGCTTACCTAACTCCACCCACGTATTATCTGGAGTATGAAAATCAGAGCCGCAAGATGCTAGTAATTCAAACTGTTCAGCTAGTCGAGCCATATGCTTTACTTCTTCAGGATGCTGACGACCCGAGACTACTTCAAAACCAATACCACCAGCATCTTTAAAATCAGCAATCAGTCTACGAAGTTTTGTCGCCGTGATTTTATAACGTGCTGGATGTGCAATAACTGCTTGCCCACCTGCCGCAGTTATCCAACCCACAGCATCACTTAAGGTTGCCCATTGTCCTGGTACATAACCTGGTTTATTTCTGACTAAAAAACGTTTAAACACATCATTAATATCTTTCGCATGTTTCGCTTCAACCAGAAACTTAGCAAAGTGAACTCGCCCGAGCATCACCTCTGAAGCGTATTTCTTAGCACCTTCTAAAGCCCCCGAGATACCTGACTTTTCGAGTCGTGAAGCAATTTTTTCAGCACGTTCAACCCGATAATTTCTCATCGTCGTCAAACCATTCTGAAGTACAGGGTGTTTAACATCGACATTTAAACCAACAATATGAATAGTTGTCCCACCCCATGTTACCGAGATTTCAACCCCTGCAATCAGTGTTAAATCCGCTCCTTTTGCAGCCTGCTGAGCTTCAAAAATACCTTCGGTACCGTCGTGATCGGTAAGAGCCAAAACAGTGACACCTTGCTCTACTGCTCGGCTAACCAAGTCTGTTGGGCTTAAGGAGCCATCAGAGGCCGTTGAGTGAGTGTGTAAGTCATAACAAGTCATTTTTATTATTTTACGTTAAACTGACGTTTATTACTTTTTAAACTTTTAAGAACCCAATGAAATTATTTTTTGACTTTTTACCTATTGTACTTTTCTTCATTGCCTATAAATTTGGTGGCGGACTCTATCACTGGGATGGACAAGAGTATGATGTAAAAGGAATTTATGTCGCAACAACAGTAATGATTATTGCATCTATCTTACAAGTCACCATCACTTGGATGTTAACTCGAAAAATTGAAAAGTCTCATTTAATTACTTTGCTATTGGTAGTTGTTCTTGGTGGAGCAACGCTATGGTTACAAAACCCTGATTTTATTAAATGGAAACCTACTGCCGTAAACTGGTTATTTGCCCTTACTTTTATTGGTGCGCAGCTCTTTACAGATAAATCATTGCTTGAACGAATGATGGCGGAGCATTTGCAACTTCCTGTCAAGGTGTGGAAGCGACTCAATATAGCATGGGTGCTATTCTTTATTGTCTCTGGCTTGGCTAATTTATATGTCGCATTTAATTTCCCAGAAGAAACATGGGTCAACTTTAAATTATTTGGTCTATTAGGACTGACTATTTTATTCATCGTCGGCCAGTCGATTTACCTAAGCAAACATATCGTTGAAGTAACACCGTCAAACAAGGAAAAATAACCATGCTATATGCCATCATCAGTGAAGATGTTTCTGATAGTTTAAGTCGTCGAAAAGAAGCTAGACCAGCTCACCTTGCTCGATTAACAGCATTACAAGATCTTGGACGTTTAATTCTAGCGGGGCCACACCCTGCGATTGATAGTGAAGATCCTGCCGATGCAGGCTTTACAGGTAGTCTCGTCGTTGCTGAATTTAACGATCTATCGCAAGCACAAGCTTGGGCTGATGCCGATCCCTATATTGAGGCAGGTGTTTACGCGAAGGTCACAGTTAAACCATTTAAAAAGGTACTGCCATGAGTAACACCATCGAGAAGTTAGAGCTTGCAATGGCAGCGCTAAAGCCAAGCCATCTAACAATTCAAGATGATAGTGCTTTGCATGCTGGTCATGCAGGCAACACCGGTGGCGGACATTACACCTTAACCATTGCCAGTAATGAATTTGAGGGTTTAGCTCTTATCAAGCGTCACCGTTTAGTCAATGCGGCAGCAAAAGAATTATTAGAATCTGAAATTCATGCTTTAAGCATCATTGCTAAAACCCCTGCTGAATTTAATAAGTCTTAAAGACTAAGCCATGGCTGAGAATAGTAAAAATAGCTCACGGAATGAACAGTTTTTACAAAAACTAGAACACCAACGTCTTAACAAGCCAAGTAATAATGTAATTGATTTACGGGGTAAAGTAGCAGGCGAATGTCAGGCCTATACCTTTGGTGGTAAAACACATTATTTAGATGACCGAGCTTACTTAGTTACCAAACAATTATTAGACAAATTTAAAGGCCGATACACTATCGGCGTCTATGAAACTGTTCTAAAAATAGTTAAAACACTCAACCAGCAGCAGCCTATAGAAGGTACTAGATCGACAAGCAAGCAACGTTCTATTTTAATTAACGATCCCAATCAGCCTCAACTTATCTCTTTTGATCAGCTTGTTCGTCGACAAGAAGACCGTATTGTCTATTCAACAGCAATCAAAATAACTGTTTCTGATATGCTCTACAGTGCTGCCACCATTGATATAACCACCAGCGCAATACGTATTTCTTTAAAGCGAAGTTATACCCTTGAACAAGGTGATGAAGTCCTCGTTAGCTTTACTGATTTCAATGAGAAAGGGAATACTGATTTACTCAGTAATATTCCATACAAAATTACCAAAATCAAACACGAGCAAAGCTATACCCAAGCAATTTTAATCAGAGATAATGATGATAATGTAGCGGTAAGTAATTGGCTAGGTAATTGGATCCAAAGAAACAATACCCTCGCACACCAAGATCTTGATAATAAACTACTCAACCTCGTCAGCCAGTATTACCTTCGTCAGTACAGTCGTTCACTCAATGATGTTTTGCTTTGGCTCGGCCAACCAACCGATGAAGCGCCCATCAAAGCTTTTCACTGTATGCCTGAGGGACAAAGTGTCTTAAACCTCTTGTTAAATGATAATGCTCAGCTCGATTTTAGTCTGCTACCACTCAACACGATAATGACCTCAAATGACGATATGCTGGTTGCGATTAGTCGAATTCAAGAGAAAACTAAGAGCATAGCCGTTCCACGTATGCAAACAGCATCCGTCGCTAAAGCCTTAAATTGGGCACAACAGCATGATGCCACAGTGCTATTACTTAGCAATCATGAACAATCGATCAACCCCACTGACTTTACAACTCAAATCGAACATATAGCTGATAGAGACTTAGAAGTAGCAACACAATTAACTGAACGTCTCAGCGCTATTCAGTCCCGCCTAATTATTTCTGATATAACGAGTAGCTGTCAGAATACCGAATCAGTGTCTGTATTTACTGATACAGAATTAGAGGATGTCACTATGACGGCACAAGCTACTATCACAGTGCCGAACCCGACTGAATTAGAGCATTACTTTACTCATGTTGAGCCACGCTTCTACATTCACACCCCAATTACACTCCATATCAACGGCCAACGATTCAGCCTTAAGAGTACTGATGTGTCAGTTCAAGGTTTATCCTTTAATCCCCCTGAAAATCTTGAGTTAGTTAAAGGAGCACTTGTCTCCGTAAGTTTTGACCGCTGGCAAAGTCAGACGAAAAAAGTGTCGTTAAACAATATTCCGTATATCGTTAAAAATGACTATAAAGTATTCGATCAAGCTCAGATCGGTATGGAAAGGCTCGCACTTCGCTGCTCAAAAGAAACCAATCATTTTTTTGCTGACACGATAGAAAAAAATAAAGAGGTGCTTGCTCAGAATAATAACGACATTATCACGCCACAAGAGAGTCAAATCTTCACAACCGTTCTAAGTCAGGCTCTATCCAGTATTCCTTTTTATTTCGGAATGTCTGATGAAGGTAAGCGTATTGTGCAAGCTGTCGCAGAAACCAAAGCTAATCAAGCAAGTGAAAACCTAGGCATTTGGCAAGCACTGACAAAAATGGCCGTAGCGCTATCAGAAAGGTTAAAAAACCACTCATCGACAGAAAGTATTAACTTTGGCCTATATTGTTATCGCTCAGACGAAAATATGGAATGGACCATGAGCACTGATTTAGAATTAAAATCATCAGCTCAAAAAGCTGTCTTTATCAATTTGGCTTTGGCACATAAGCAACATCACTTCTACCAATGTTCATTAACACCGGTATCAAACGATGGTTTAAATCAAGAACGGGATCTAATAAAGCAACTCTCAGAATTACGTCAGCATAGCCCCCATAAAGTGAAAAAGATAAGGGAAATATTACAAAACATTTTTGCAATTGGCGTGCTCAGAGACATCACCAATATCATTAAAGCCGCTTACTAAAACTCTAACCTGCAATCATCATATTATCGATCCAAACAGACCCTGTACGCGTATTACCTCGCTGTTCAATGTCATTACCTACAGCTTGAATACCTAGAAACATATCGCGTAAATTACTGGCAATCGTAAACTCATCTATCGCATGCTGAATAATACCGTTTTCAACCCAAAAGCCTGCAGCACCTTGAGAATAATCCCCCGTCACAATATTAACGCCCATACCCATTGTTTCAGTCACTAATACACCTGTACCCACTTCTTTAAGCAACTCGGCAAAGTTCAAATTGCCTGATTCAATGGTCAAATTATGCACACCACCACTATTTGCTGTCGTTTTCATATTAAGCTTACGAGCAGAATAACTATCTAAAACATAACCTTGCAATACACCTTCACGAATAATATCGCGTGTTTGTGTTGCCACACCTTCACCATCAAAAGCTGCGCTTCCCAATGCTTTTAATAAATAAGGCTGTTCATGAATATGTATAAAATCAGGAAAAATTTGCTTGCCTAAATGGTCATGCAAAAATGTCGATTTTTTATACTGAGCACGACCACGAATAGCACCGATCAATTGACCAAATAAAGATGGAGCAATTTCAGCAGCAAAAATGACAGGGTAATTACCCGTAGGAACAGTTTGCGCATTCAGGCGACGTAAAGTTCTCTGTGCAGCACGTTGGCCAATATCAACCGATGTAGCTAAGTCAGCACCATCACGACGAACGTCATACCAATAGTCACGCTGCATACCACCATTGTTATCTTCAGCAATTAACGTACAGGCAATACTATGACGAGTACTACTCGTGCTACCTACAAACCCATGGCTATTGGCATAAACACGGTTACCTTGATGACTTGAAACACTGGCTCCTTCCGAGTTACTTATCTTCTTATCGACATCAAAACCCGCTTGCTCACATTCAGTCGCAATCGCAATCGCTTGGTCTGCGTCAATATCCCAAGGATGGTTTAAGGATAAATCTGGAAATTCAGTTGCCATTAAGTCGGCATCTGCCAAACCAGAAAATTCATCGGCTTGAGTATGTTTTGCAATGCCACAGGCAGCTTTCACTGTATCAGCGATAGCTTGCTCTCTAAAGTCAGACGTACTTGCCGATGCTTTTGTTTTACCAAAATAAACGGTAACACCTAATCCTTTATCATTATTGTGCTCTAAAGTTTCAATATCACCTTGTCGAACAGAAACTGAAACACCGCTGCTATGGCTTACTCCCACCTCAGCAGAAGTTGCACCTTGTGATTTCGCTTGTTGCAATGCAATTTCAGCTGCCTGTTCAAGTTGTTGCATATTCATTTCTAATCATTAACCTTTTTGCAGATAGGACAAGCAGGATCTTGCCGTAATTTTATTTCGCGCCATGTCATTGACAGTGCATCTAGAATCATCAATCGTCCTGATAAGGATTCACCAATACCCGCTAGTAATTTAATGGCTTCTACAGCCTGCATACTACCAATAATACCTAATAATGGTGATAAGACACCTGACTCGGAGCAGGTTTGTTGTAACTCACCATTATCTTCATAAACACAACGATAACATGCACTCCCAGCTTGGCGAGCATCATAAACCGTTACTTGCCCTTCCATCCGAATAGCGGCGCCTGATACCAAGGGTGTTTTGGCTTCTTGAGTGAGCTCATTCAATAAAAAGCGTGTTGCAAAATTATCACTACAATCTATGACTACATCCGCTTTATTGATCTCAGTGACCAAGGCGAGTCGCTCTAAACGTTCGGTATAAACTTCGACCTGACATTCGCTATTGAGGTTACGAACACTCTCAGCAGCAGACTCCACTTTTAAGCGACCAATATCAGCTTCACTATGGATAATTTGTCGCTGTAAGTTTGATATTTCAACCTGGTCATCATCCACCAGCGTTAAATGGCCAACTCCAGCAGCGGCTAGATACAAAGCAACAGGAGAACCTAGCCCTCCTAGACCTATTATCAATACGCGACCTGCAAGGATTTTCATTTGCCCATCAATATCTATTTGGGGCAATAAAACTTGGCGGCTGTAACGCATTAATTGATCGTCGTTCATTCAACGTTTCCTAAACTGTACATAATTACGGTCGTTGCCCGATCACAACCCGATTATTGCCACCAAAATCTCTTTCAGAACTCACGACAATAAAACCTGCTTGTTTGAACAGCTCTGTCACTTGCTGGGCTTGATGATAACCGTGCTCAATCATTAACCACCCCATTGGCTTTAGACAATATTGTGCTTGCTCAATAATAGCTCGAATATCATCCAAGCCATCAGTCCCAGAAGCCAAGGCAGTCATAGGTTCGAATCGCACATCACCTTGTAATAAATGAGGATCGTCTTGCTCGATATAAGGTGGATTACTGACAATCACATCAAGGCTATGAGCTGAAATGGCATCCAACCAACTCCCTTGCCAGAATTGAACATTATTAATTTCATTAGTTATCGCATTATCATTGGCAATTTTTAGCGCTGGAGCTGAATAATCCATCGCAAAAAATGTTGCTCTTGATTGTTCTGTCGCCAAGGCCAACACGATAGCGCCAGAGCCAGTACCTAAATCAGCAACTCGCATACCATCGTTTATTTTACTTAACGCTAGTTCTACTAATAGTTCAGTATCAGGCCTTGGTATCAAAGTATCTTCTGTGACTTTTAGATCTAATGACCAAAAACCTCTCGTCCCTGTTAAATGTGCAATAGGATGACCTTGTTTACGTTCTTTAATTAATCCTTCAAACTGTTTCTGTTGCTCAGAGGTTATAAGCTTATCAGCCCATGCATGCAAATAAGTTGATGTACAATCTAAGACATGGCACAACAACACCTGACAATCTATTTCTGGGCTTTCACTAGCAACTAATTCATCAACACCATGCTCCAGTGCCTGACTGATATTCATCAACGATTAACAGCCCTAATTGTCTTCATTAAATCACCATAGTCGCAATCAATCCCACCACGACCAAACCTAAAGCAATCACTGTATTTCTTAGGCCTGAAACTTGCTGATGAAGCTTGACGAGTTCATCACTACTTTCAGTATTTGATTTTTCTTGTTCCGCTAGATGAGCCCTTATCTCGCTGCTCACCATCGGTTCGACTACGGTAGGTGTATAGCTGTGTAATGACTTAGTAATTATTTGCTCAACATCTCGTGCAGTTAAGTTCGGTGTCGCTGATACCGGTGCCGCATCACTAGAATGAGATTCCAGTTGTTTCTCAACGAACGGCGTAATAACAGATTCTAAATGGCTATTCAAATGCTCGCTCACCATCTGAGGAATATGTTGCTCGAGTTGCGCACTAAGCTGTGTACCTAGCTCCTCCTCTTGATTTGTTAACCATTCCTCGCCTTCTTGCGCTAAGAAATCGCTGACTTGCTTAGGCAAATTAGCCTCTTCAACAATTGCTTGTATAGTTGTTACTGCAATATCAGTTACATTCTCTTCAGCAGCTACTTTAAATGCATCAGCTGCTGAACTTTCAATAATACTGATCGCTTTAGTCGTAATTTGTTCGGTAAGCTGAACTTCACGTTGTTCAATTTGTACATGAATCTGCTTCGCCACGACATTTTCAATCATATCATTCAACTGCTGCTCAAGCTGTGAACGAAGCTTATTGATTAATTCATCATCTACAACCGAAGCAGGTGCTGCGACTTCAGCTGGCTTAATTTCTTCGACGGAATGAATATCAGATAAAATACTCGCTAATGCTTCTGCAACGGGCGGTTTACTTAATGCTGTCACCGCACCTACATCCAGTGCTTTTTGTCTATCTTCGGCAGTGTCATTGCCAGTACACATCACAACAGGGATAGTTCGTAGACGAGGATTTTCTTTTAGCTTTTGGGTTGCCGTTAAGCCATCCATGCCTTCCATCATTACATCCATGAAAATAATATCTGGATTGCTATCCACATCCGCCAAGTAGTCTAATACCTCTTCACCACTTCCAAATTCGACGACCTCAAAGCCATCTACAAGAAGTAATTTTTTTAACGTCATACGAGCAACACGAGAATCATCTACAACAATTGCTAGTTTTTGCATTCTATTCACCTTAAAATTATCACCACAAGTTAACTATTAAGACACTCTGTAAGCATCTAAGTTTATTTTCGTCACCTGTTGACCCAACATTATGACCTCGCCCTGATAACGGCGCTCCATATCACTTGAGAACTCAAAAAAGTAGGTTCTTTGGAACTGAACTCGGCCACGTTTATTTCGCTTCAACCGTAGTTTTTTCCAACCCACCGTATCATTCAGAAAAACCAATCCCGAGTTTTCACAACTTTGCTGAGCCGCTTTAATAGCTCGCTCTGCTGCACCTCGCCCATCCCACCAAAACCACGCTAAACCGCACAGTAATAATATCGTTAAACCATTATCTATCACCCAAGATCACCCCACAGAGTTTGAACAACTGCTAGGGCTGCAACCGTTGCGGTTTCTGTTCTTAAAATACGAGGGCCAAAACGGACAGATTGGAATCCACCCTTATTCGCTTGCAATAGCTCTTGTTCAGTTAACCCGCCTTCTGGGCCTATTAATAACGATAGGCTATCGCTTTTCTCGACTTGCTTAAAGCCCGATCGAGCTAGTGGATTTAAAACCAGCTGACATTGTGCATCACTTGCTAACAGTGCTTCATCTAATTCCATGACATTTGTTAACTCTGGCACAAAACTTCGACCACTTTGTTCACATGCACTGATCATAACGCCAGACCAGTGATTTAATCGCTTCTCTTCTCGGCCATTTGAAAGCTGAACATTACAGCGCTCAGTCGCTACAGGAATCACTTTAGTAACACCTAACTCTACTGCTTTTTGCAAAGCAAAGTCCATTCGCTCACCACGGGAAACACCTTGAAGCAAGGTGATTTCAAGTGGCGATTCGTTTTCAACCGTAATAGCCTGACCTAAGCGAACTTGTGAATCACGCTTTGAGACCTCAACAAGTTCAGCATCACATTCAAAACCTTGGCCATCAAATACGCGAAGCATATCGCCTTTTTTTAACCGCAATACCTGAACTGCATGGCGATGAGCAGCTGCAGGCAATGTAAACAGTTGAGACTCAGCTCGTACTTCTGGGCAATAAAATCGAGTAATTCGCATAAAAATAAATTGATAGTTTAATATTAGCTCTCAGTTTACATGGTGTAACATCATGTTTGAAGAAACAACTCTACTGACTTGCGATTCGAGCCCCATGAATATCGATATTGAACTACTCAAACAGATTATTATTAATGCCGCTGAGATTGAAGTTTTACCACGTTTTAGTGAAATAGAAAGATCGTACAAAGCTGATGGTAGCGTTGTGACCGAAGCTGATCTTCTGATGCAAAATAGAATTACATCAGCTCTAAAACAGCACTATCCTGATATTCCTTTACTCGGTGAAGAAATGACCGCAGAGCAACAGCAACACTTATTGTCAGCCAATCAGGCCGTCTGGTGTTTAGACCCTATTGATGGCACCAGCAATTTTGCGGCAGGCATGCCTTATTTCTCAGTATCTCTAGCATTAATTGAAGGTGGGCAAACCACCACAGCGTTGATCTATGACCCCATACGCAAAGAATGTTTTTCAGCACAACTCGATCAAGGTGCTTATCTAAACAATGAAAAGTTAAGTAGTAAACAGCTTGGTTTGTCATTAAAACAAACTATTGCTCTGATCGACTTCAAGCGACTTCGTCCTGAATTAGCGACACGGCTTGTTACTAATCGCCCCTATGGCTCTCAACGCAGTTTAGGGTCCATCGCACTTGAATTATGTTGGATTGCAGCTGGGCGTGGGCATATCTACCTGCATGCCAAACAACACTTATGGGATTATGCAGCTGCTTATCTTATTTTAAGTGAAGCTGGTGCTCATAGCTGTACATTAGAAGGCAAGCCACTTTCTCTGTCTCGATTAGAGCCTCAATCAACTGTCGCCGCATTAGATCATGCTTTGTTCAAGCAATGGTGCGACTATCTAAATGTACCCAATGCACTATGACTCCAGACTTTATCATTCCTACTTGGCCGGTACCATCACATATCAAAGCGATATCAACCACTCGTCAGCGTGGTTTTAGCCTACCTCCATATGCTTCTCTGAATTTAGGCACTCATGTCGGAGATGATCTTGCGCATGTTTCTAAAAATAGAACGTGGTTAGAAAAACAGGCTTTATTACCCGAGTCACCGCGCTGGCTTGAGCAAGTTCATGGTGACGTTATTATAGATACACAAGCATGGTCTGAAGGAACTCAAGCCGATGCCATCATGACAACTTGCGTCAATCATGTTTGTCCGATCATGACAGCTGATTGTCTACCGATTTTGTTATGTGATGCCCAAGGTAAGCAAGTCGCTGCCATTCATGCCGGTTGGCGTAGTTTAGCCGCTGGCATTGTAGAAAAAACACTTAATAAGTTTAGCTGTGCTCCTAATCAAATTATTGCTTGGTTAGGTCCCGCTATAGGTCCGAGTCAGTTTGAAGTAGGCCATGATGTTTTCAAGGCATTTACGCTCTCATCTGACACTGCTGCCAAAGCATTTCAACAAACCGATGACTCCCACTTCCTTGCAAATATTTACCTTCTCGCCACTCAAAAACTCAATCAGTACGGCACACAATCCGTTTTTGGTGGCAAGCACTGTACCGTATCAGAACAAGATGATTTTTTCTCATACCGCCGAGATGGAATCACAGGCAGGATGGCAACAATGATCTGGATAGCACCAAAATAAGGTATGATCGCCTAATTAAATTTGCCGTATTGTATCTGACAGGAACACAATGGAATTATTATTTTGGATTATAGGCTTTAGCCTTATTGGCGGACTACTAAGTGTCTTCCTGGCCTCAACTTTCTTATTATTATCAGAAAACGCTAGAAATGTAGCCGTTCCTCACCTCGTAAGTTTTGCGGTCGGTGCGTTATTAGGCGCTTCGTTTTTAGGCCTTATTCCACACGCACTCGAGCATGAAGTACCTGTTGATGCCCACAATATAGGTCTCACTTTACTGCTCGGCTTATTGTCCTTCTTTGTATTAGAAAAGCTAGTTCTATGGCGTCATTGCCACCATAATCACTGTGACGCACACACTCCCGAGAATAAGTCACATGCACACGAACACTCACACGGGCATTCTCATAGTCATGAAAAAAAAGGCCAAGCAGCGGGGACTTTAATCCTCGTCGGTGACACCATCCATAACTTTGTGGATGGTATCCTGATCGCTGCCGCATTTATGACTGATTTACACCTTGGTATTGTGACATCACTAGCGATTGCTGCTCATGAAATCCCTCAAGAACTTGGCGATTTCGTCATCCTCTTACATAGTGGTTTTAAGCGCAGTAAGGCACTGTATTACAATATTTTATCGAGTCTAGGCACTGTCGTCGGCGCACTCCTTGCTTACTTTCTCCTATCGGATATGCAACAGTTATTGCCGTATATTTTAGTCGTAGCCGCTTCTAGTTTTATCTATATCGCTGTGGCTGATCTTATTCCGGGCCTACATGCCAAGGTAAAGCCTTCGGAAACACTTCAACAAATATCGTTAATTGCTGCTGGTACCCTCTTTATTTATGTTGCCCATAGCACTCTACATTAATAGTAACTATTCTTAGAAATATGGATAAACCAACACTGCTACAACTTATACATCCACGTTACTGGTTGAGCTGGCTGGGTTTACTGCTTGCTTATCTTATTATGTTCTTACCTACATCTATTCAATTACAGTTAGGTAAGTTACTTGCCATTATTATGGTACCTATCGCTAAAAAACGCTTTAAAATTGCTCGCCGTAATTTAGAGCTTTGTTTCCCTGAACAGTCTGAGCAAGAACGTAAATCACTGCTTAGCAAACTACAATTTTCTATTGGAATGATGCCGATAGAAACCGCGTTAAGTTGGTGGGGAAGTGAAAAAAAATTATCAAAACGCGTTACTTATGAAGGTCTTGAACACCTTGATGCAGCGCTAGAAAAAGGGAAAGGAGTCATATTACTTACAGGTCATTTCACCAGTATGGAAATTGGTGGTCGCTTGATTATGCTTAAAACCCCTTGCCACGTCATGTTCAGGGAAATGAATAATAAACTATTCAATGAAGTCATGATGCGAGCACGAATAAAACATAGTGAAGGTATCGTCTTACAAGAAGAGCTTCGTACCATGATCCGTGCTTTACGTAAAAATAAAGTCGTCTGGTATGCTCCCGATCAAGATTTCGGCCGTAAACCAAGCATCTATGCCAAGTTTTTTGGAGTCACCGCCGCCACTATTCCTGCCACATCACGCTTGGTAAAAATGACAGGTGCAACCGTTATTCCTTTTGTTCCAAGACGAGATGAAAAAGGCCATTACACCTTAACAATAGGCGCGCCACTAGAGAACTTTCCTAGTGATGATGAACTAAAAGATGCTCAACGTATCAACGATATAATTGAAGCAGAAATACGACAATCACCTGATCAGTATTTTTGGGTGCACCGCCGGTTTAAGACACAATCCAATGGTAAAGGGCTCTTATACAAGTCGCCAGATAAGAATGATTAAAACCATGCAACTTTATCTCATTAACTTTTTACCTACAACTAGCCAGTTACTTGCACTATGAACTCTCAGCTTATTATTTGGCAGTTCAGCGATCAAAAACCTGGCCATGAAAATCAGGCAAAAGGCTTAATCAACGCTCTCAAAAATCGAACGAAAACTGAGAGCCACAAAGTCCTTGTACCATTATCTTTATTTAGCTTTTTATTATCTGTTATTTCAGGACGCTTTCATCACCAATTAGCTCAACTTCCACCAGCTACTCATTTGCTCGCTGTTGGCCGCCGAACTCACCTTCCGATGCTATTAGCTAAATTGTGGTTTGGAGGTAAACGTATTGTACTAATGCGCTCCCATTGGCCTAAACGCTGGTTCGACGCGATGATTATTCCAAAGCATGACAATCCCAAACAAGCTCCAAATGTGCTCATCACGCAAGGCGTTATCAATAATGTCACTCCCTCTGGCCAACATGATGAACAAAGTAGAATTATTCTCATTGGTGGCCCTAGCAAGCATTACCACTGGGACGATACCAGCGTTATATCTCAGGTAAAACACTTAATCCACTCTACCATGCCAATTACGTCATGGCAGATTGCTAACTCACGCCGTACACCAGCCTCATTTTTTGAGCGACTTAACTCTGAAGTGGAAGGTGTCACTTTTATCGATCACAAAACAGTGGATAGCAATTGGTTACCAGAACAACTCACTAAAGCAGGTCAGGTATGGGTAACACCAGACAGTGTATCAATGGTTTATGAATCAATTACATCAGGGGCTCAAGTTGGTTGTTTTACCCTCCTAGAAAAACAAGCTGATAACCGTATTGTTAGTGGTATAAACGAACTTCTTGAACAACATAAACTAACCTCTTTTGAGCAATGGCAAGCAGGACAATCGCTATCCAGTCCACCTCATCCTCTATTCGAAGCACAACGTGCTGCTGACTGGATATTAAAGCAATGACAAAACAACTCACTGTAATGCAACTCTTACCAGCCTTAAATAGCGGCGGGGTGGAACGAGGTACAACTGAAATAGCCCATGCCCTTGTCGAGTCAGGGCATCGTTCTATTGTTGTCTCTGCAGGTGGACGTCTCGTCCCTCAGCTTGAAAATGAAGGCTCTGAACATATCACCCTGCCTATCGGTGAGAAAAAGCTCAGTACACTCAAATATATTTGGCAATTACGTAAAATATTGGCCGACATTCAACCTGATATTATTCATCTCCGCTCACGCCTTCCTGCTTGGATTGCCTACTTGGCATGGCGTAAGTTACCTAAAGATAACCGCCCACATATTGTCACCACTGTTCATGGCCCCTATTCAGTCAATAGATACAGTGCCATTATGACTATTGGCGAGCGTGTCATTGCCGTGTCGAATATGATTAAAACGTATATTACTGACAGCTACCCAGCCGTTAAAACTGAAAATATTACCGTGATACACAGAGGGATCGATCCATCTCAATATACTTATGGTTATCAACCTGATCCATCATGGTTAAAACAATGGCAGCAGGACTTTCCTCAACTAAAGGATAAGTTTATTGTGACTCTACCTGCTCGTATTACTGCTTGGAAAGGGCAAGAAGACTTTATTAACTGTATTAGTGAACTCAAATTGCAGGGAATTAATATTCATGGACTTATCGTAGGAGAAACACATCCTCGTAAGCAGCAATTCTTAACCACACTCAAGCAGCGTATTGCTGAACTAGGCTTAGAAGATGAAATAAGCTTCACTGGCCACAGAAGTGATCTTCAAAATATTCTAGCCATCTCGAATATTGTCTTGTCACTAGCAAAGCAACCCGAAGCCTTTGGCCGAACCACGATAGAAGCCTTGAGTATGGGGATTCCAGTGATTGGCTATGATCATGGAGGGGTAGCTGAACAGTTATCTGCAGTCTTTAATGAAGGTAAAGTGCCCGTAGGTGACTTCACTGCTGTGATTGAAAAGATATCGGAATGGCAAAATGGTGCTCCAATAGTAGGTAAAAAACACCCTTTCACCTTAAATAATTTATGTAAAAAGACATTAGCCATTTATCAAGATATTATTAAGTAACCGTATTTATTTCGCTATTTTTTTAAAAAATTCTGTGTATTGCTTAATAATTCGATCACGACTGTAATGTTGTTGGTACTCCCTGTAGCCTGCTCGTGCTAACTGCGTTGCTTTTCCTGGGTCTGCCAATAAACTTGCCATCGCTGAAGCAAGGCGGCTCACATCATCAATCGGAGTTACTAGGCCATTAACCCCATCCCTAATAAGCTCTTTTGGACCTTGTGATGCGGTAGCAACCATGGGGCATTGGTTAAACCAAGCTTCGATAATGATACTTCCCAACCCTTCATGACGAGATGGACAAACAAATAAGTCTACTGTTTTCATTAGCGAATTAACATTAGTTTGCCAACCTAAAAATTTCACTCGGTCATTTAACCCTAGCTTCTGAGTCAACTGCTGCAAGCTGTCTTTTTCAGGTCCGTCACCTGCCAGCCACAACACCGCTTGCGTCTCCATAGAAGCTAGTGCTCGGATTAAAATATCAAATCCTTTATGTTCATGAAGGCGACCTAATGCAAATATAATAGGAACACCTTTAGGAGTATCAAAGCTAGTTTTAGCAAGAGGCTCTGATTGCGTTTCATTGACAAAATTGGGGATGTGTACAACTCTATCTGCCGGTAGCCCAGCGCCTATCAAGTAATCACAGATACCTTTAGTGATCCCTATCCAGTAATCACAATGACGATAGTACTTTAAGTCATAATAGTGCCCTAAACGTGCAACAAGTTGATAATCACCTGATGGTGTTAGCGATGTAGCCCTATTCATATAGGTAAGAACTATATCTGGCTTCGCTTGTTTAAGAGCTCGTTGATACCGATACCTATCTATAATATGAGCAACGCTGCCAAACTTAAAGGTGTGCACCTCGACATTAGCACTGGCAAAGGCCTGTTGTCTTTGCGGATGAGGCCTTGTGTAAGCAGATTGCTCTAAACCTGGCTCTTTTGCTAACTCACATACTGCACGAGTATAAAAGTTTTCAGCGCCACCTTGTGCTGCACCAGCCAGTACATGAGCAACTTTAATTATATCATTTTTACTAGTCATTACTGCCTCTGTTTTTCATCCAGCCATCCACGAAGCCCCCAATCACCACCTGCTTGTTTTTTTTCAATCAGAGCGTTAATCGCCACAAGTAGCCTAGCCGACTTTCGTTTAGCTTTCCATTTAGCCAGTGGCTTTATATAGTATGCAAGAGGAATAATATCAGGCCAGCCAAGCCCATCAATTACTACTAACCGTTCAATTTTTGAGCCATCAGACGAGTGCGTTTGTTGGACGACGATGTTATGCAGCAATAAATTTCTAGAAGGCATACCCAACGATTGCCATAAGTTCAGAAAAGAATTCACAGCTTGATTTAGTGTTTCTGTCCAGCCAAATTCCCAGACATACTGCTTGAGGGTCAGCGATATTTTATTATCACTGTCTTTAATCATTTCAAATGCTAAACCACGACCTAGGT
>CALCCU010000201.1 GCA_937900515.1 uncultured Gammaproteobacteria bacterium
AGCTGCGCCGGTGTATAAGTCGTTAAACGAGTGTCCATTATTGGCACGTAACTGACATTCGCCTTTTATAATCTTATCTTTGTGGTTGACAAAGCTATCCGCCCGAAGAACTCCATTCTGGTAAATCTAATTTCATCTTTTTTTAAGGATTATTACTGCCCTTAGAAAATCTAAAAATAGCTGACTAAAAGGAGGTTAAATCTAGTTTTAGCGTTAACAAATCTAGTTTTAACCTCCAATAGTCTAGTTTTGAATGTGTCCCTACGTTCTGGCTTTCAAATCTAATCCCAGTTCAACGCTCCACCTGTCTGGTACTCAGTCACTTTCGTTTCGAAGAAATTTTTCTCTTTCTTCATATTGGCTTGTTCATCTAGCCAAGGAAGTGCAGCTTCTGCACCTGGGAAGGGTTCTTGGAATCCAAGTTGTTTCGCTCTGCGGTTGGCGATAAAGCGGAATTGACCAACATGATCTTCTTTTGAGTAACCGAGAATAGGGTCACGTAAAATATGGCTGGCGTAGATACGTTCTGCTTCTTCTGCTTCTTCAAACATCGCTTGAATTTTTGCTGGATCAAGGACGACATTTTCTTCTTTAATGATTTGTTTCACAACACGGATACCGAACGAGGCGTGCATGACTTCATCACGCATGATGTATTGCAGTTGCTCTGCGGTACCTTTCATTAAGCCACGACGCTGTAGTGCGAAGATTGGACTGAAACCATTGTAGAACCAGCAGCCTTCGAAGATAGCGGCGAAGAAGGCGTAGGCCATAACGAAGTTTTCGAGTTCGTCACGGTTATTCAAATCAATATCACTACGCATAATCGAATTTAGGCGACTATTTGCAAGTTGAATCTTTTGGTTGATTTCTGGCACAACACGGTAGCGATTGTAGATTTCGCTTTGATCAAGACCGATAGTTTCGATGCAGTGTTGGTATGTCCATGTATGAAGTGCTTCTTCATACACTTGGCGTGCTTGATAGATTTGTAACTCAGGTGCACTCATCTTTTCCATTACAGCCAAACCGATATTACGCATGGCAAGAATGTCTGATGTTGTCAGGTATGACAGTACATTTTCATACACATGACGTTCTTCTAGTGTCAGTTTATGACGGTAGTCGTGTACATCTTGTGCCATGTTGATATCTAGCGGTGTCCAATGGTTCTTGTTGGCATTAAGGAAGTAAGTCCATGCCCAAGGGTATTTGAACGGTGCAAGTTGGTTGATATCTGTCATACCGTTGACAACGCGCTTGTCGTCAGGGTTTACAGGTGCAACATTGGCATGTGGCAGTGACATCGCAGGTGTATTTTCATCTACTGGCGGTGCTGTTGCGACTGTCAGTGGTGCGTTGCTTTCATCTTTAGGCTCTGGTGCTGCAAAAGGGTCATCCCAATTTAACATTACTGACATGCCTCGCAATCTGGTTCAAGAATTGAACATGCTTGAGGTGCTTCCATACCTTCACCTAAGATAAGTTCATCGTCAGCGGCTGCAACTGATACAGGTGCTGCTGCAACAGCTGTTGCTTCAACGGTTGCGGTTGTTTGCGTGCTGCTGGTTTTTTCTGCTGCTGTCGCACCCATTGAGCGTAGGTAGTAAGTTGTTTTTAGTCCACGTACCCATGCGAGTTTGTATAGGTTATCCATCTTCTTACCTGATGGTTCTGCCATATACAAGTTTAAGCTTTGGGCTTGGTCTAACCACTTCTGACGACGTGATGCCGCTTCGATTAACCAGCGTGCATCCATTTCAAATGCCGTGACGTATAACGCTTTAAGGTCATCTGGAATACGGTCAATTGATTGCAGGCTACCATCGAAGTATTTGAGGTCATTTATCATGACTTCATCCCACAAGTTTAGGGCTTTTAAGTCATCAACCATATATGGATTGATGACTGTAAATTCACCAGATAGATTCGATTTAACAAATAAGTTCTGGTAAGTAGGCTCTACTGATTGACTCACACCA
>CALCCU010000202.1 GCA_937900515.1 uncultured Gammaproteobacteria bacterium
AAAGTGAAGATACCAAGTAATACGAACAAGGGGTTCATCACGAACATTAAAGGAATAAGCGTTAAGATCCACCAGTAAATACCACGAATAATTAAAGCTAGCCTGTTGTATTGGTCTGTTCCGCAAGGATAGAACTTAGATGCTAGCCATTTAATACCGTTCTTCTCACCTTCATCGCCGCACTCTAATGGCGATCCGCATTGCTGTCCAATCCACCTTCCCCAAGCCATAGACTCACCAGCGATGTAACCCACTGCGACAGCAATACCTACATAGTAATTCTGACTTACTAAACCAAAAAGAACACCTAGAAGTACAGCATTAATTTCGGCAAAGTAAGAGTACTCACCCCGTAGTCTGTTTAAGAAGTACATCATGCTTCTGTAACAATCACACCAACAGCTTGGATAGCTAAAGCTAGTGCTTCTTGTACTTCGTTTAGGCTAACAACAACCTTTGAATTATCAGCTAATTTCCACGTAGTTGTAGTAGCCCCTAAGAAACCGGATGCTTGGATTGCTGATAACATGTTGTTACGTGCTGTTTCATTACCATCAAATGTATTGCCCAAACTCGTTGTAACTGTTAAGTTTTCAAGTGCTTCCATCTTAACTGTTTTAGTTAGTTGATTAGCCTCATCAGTAACCCGTTGTGCTTCAATTGCATCTAGCTCGGCTTGAGTAGGTGGGATGATAGGCGTAAGAACAGGAAAACCATTAACATCAAAACTTCGCGTATGGTCTTGCCATGTACCTACAGGTAAGCCATCAGCATCGACTTCTAATACAAGCTCAGTCAATCCAGTAGGTTCACCAAGCTCATCAAGTACATCAATTTCCACTTCATTCTGAGTAAACACATTGGTTGAGTTAAACCAGCTTGAAACTAAAGGATCAGTCTCAGGATAGCGTGAACCTTGAACGATTACCTGTTTACCCTCTTCATCGAGGATAGGTGTGCGATTACCTTCAGCATCAGGTTCAGACCAAGCTGGCGTGTTGTTAGGCTTCTGGTAAGACTTCTGTGTTGTTGGGGTTAGTTCTGTGTCGTAGTATCTAGTCATTTCTATTTCCACCTTCCTGTTGCTTCGTACATTGGGTATCCTGTAGCCGTTCCAGCTGTACTAAAAACCCTAAGCTGTGTAGTTGTAGCTGTAGTATCTGCTTCCGCATGAGCCGACCATATCAATCCAGATGCACCGTTAACATCAGACACTACCAAAGGTTTTGAAATAAACGCAACTGGAAAGGTAACTATCGCACCATCATTAAAGAATAAGGGTGACACCGATACACTTGCAGTCACTAAGGTTAAGCTCTCGCTCCTACAAACCAAATCCCCATTAGGATATTTAGTGTAACTCCCGTTATCAGTAGAGCCTACAATCGTACCGTCGGGGTAAATCTTGGCGGCTGGGTTAGCGCCAATAGCATCGGGATCTGTGTAAGAAATGCCCGCCCAGCTTTGGCCTTCTACAGCAACTATTGATGTAATATCTACCTTACTTGTAACAGATGTTGCCTCTACCACGTTCGTTCCATCACATAAAACGTGAGACTGACCGCCTGCGACGACTGAAATGCCCGTTCCCGCGCTTGTTTTAATGGTCAGGTCTTGGGCTGTGGCATTGATAAAGATATATTGCTTTTCATTTACAGGAACAATGATATTCCTAGCTACAGTCAAAAGAACGCCGGTATCAGTTATCTTGATTGTGCCATACTGCCATTCTTTCGTTGGAGTCGTAACAAGGGATAAAGTATAGTCCGCATCACTTGCTATGTTGTGAACTAGCACGCCCGCTATTGCTTCATCAAGCAAGTCTAACGATGTATTTAATGGCACTTCAGGAGAAGCAACATTCGCGTCTAAATGCGCTGCGTTGATATTAGGTGATGATGGCATATTAAACTACTCCGTTTTTTACGTAGCCACGGTTGGCTGTGGCTGATATTTGATAAATATTTACTTCTACTGCGTTGCCAGGCGTTAGACTGTCAGTTGTTTGTTGTGCTGCCGTATAGCTTGCTGTAACACTTGACGCTGATATGGTTCTCAATACAGTCGTTCCG
The DNA here is from genome assembly GCA_937900515.1 of uncultured Gammaproteobacteria bacterium. GTDB lineage: Bacteria > Pseudomonadota > Gammaproteobacteria > Nitrosococcales > Methylophagaceae. The sequence goes on from CALCCU010000202.1 coordinate 2,073, forward strand.
CTCATTATATCAACTTCATAGGCTTCTGACTCTTCAAATAAAGGTAAAGACCACAAAGGCGCTCCGATATAACGTGATCGTCTTGTCCATCCTAAAGTTAAATTGTTCGACCCATCACGCGAGCCATTGATATATGAAACACTAAAAGGCTTTAATGATGCGCCTGAATTAGTTTTATTTATATTTGTAGTGTCTTCTAAATAAGTCCCATATGTAACCGCTTTATAGTCACGGCTTACGTTGATTTGAGCTTCTAGCCTACGAATAGTGCTAGTATCTAAATACGTGAACGCGTCACCGATTGCGTGTGATCCAGTAGCTCGCTCCGTTCCTCTCTTTCCGCGCAATAACGTATCTAATGTGTAAGTGCCATCAGTCTCAAGCGTTGCATTAACGTACTGGATAACCTCGTCACCTATCGAAATATAGTTAGATCCTTGCAAAACTTGCGCTTCAGTTACGCTAGATAACGACCCGCTAAGAAGCTGAATATTGACGGTATTTGTTCGATCCCATAATGTTGAAACGTGATCGCCCAACACGTCAGTAGCCGATCCAATAGTTGACTGATTAACTATCTCGGATTGTGCCGCGTAAGTAACGCCAGCATCAAGGGATTTAAATAATGTAGCACCTGACCACCCCAACAAATAGCCATTAGCGGCAAAATACATGCCCGCGTCATTATCGGCATTTCTTAGTATTGGCAGGTCAAGCAAGTTAAGTTTAGTTGGCCCATTAAGCGTCACTGTTTGAGCTACAAATTCAGACGCGCCCGCCGTAGCTGTTGACGTGTAAACCTGTAAATCCTCTGACACACATTCGACGCCAATCACGCTTCCATAAGTTGCCGATGTTACACGCATTACCCTATCGTTACCCTCATGCGTAACTGTTATAACGTCCGTAGGGTTTAAACTGATATAATCAGAAGTCAATGCAAGATTGAATTTCTCGCGTTCTGTCCATGCGTTAGCAAGTAGTATTTCAGCTAATTGCTTGGCCTCGTTTGCCGTCATTACAACCGATAAACTTATGTTGATTATGTTCTCAACATTTGCCGCTATTCTTTGTGCGCGCTGCGACCCTTGCTGATAATCTCTATCGACATCAATATAAGTAATTATTACTGAGCTTGGCAGTTCTGCATCTTGCTGTCTTGTTTGCGATAGCGAAGTGGTTAAACCATCAATGCTTGCGCCTAAATCATCCTCAGGAATTGATGCAACAGAAGCACCGCCACGAGGAAGAAATACGACTTTTCCACCGCTTTCAACAGCATCAAATAAAAATGCTGTTTGCAGCTGGTCAATTGCCGCCCTTGCTGTCATTGATTTTGTTCGGGTGTAGCCTGCAATATTATCAGTCAATGCTGTAACATCATAAAATGAGGGTGTCAATCCCGCTTCCTCTACAATATCACCAACAACCGAGCCGAGCTGAACAGGCGACCCTGTTAGTGTGGGGTATCGAGTATAAGATCTTAGAGTATATACACCTCCGTTTCTATACATAGACATGCCTACTCCGTTAGTTGCGAAGCATGACGCGGTAAGGGCGTCATACCCGTTCGGGCTGTCAGATGTGATCTCGGCTGTTATATTGCCGTCGCTATCCACCGTTAGTAGTCTGGTCTCATTTTTACTGTTAACCCAATAATAATCGCCGCTTGGCTCTGAATATATCTGCCCAGAGACTGTGCCTGATGTCCCGCCTATTGGTATAGAGTCATTGCTAAGTGATGGTATCACCGTTCCAGACCCCATAAGATCTAGATCGCTATCGAGCTTGATCCAATTGGTGCATTGCGATGTTGTACCCGTGAATACTGTTATAAATGCTTCGTTCTGATCGGTTACAATGCCACTAATGTACCTGCCTGACTCACCTAGCGACGCAAGAGTTGCCGCGATGTCTCCGCGCGCGCCCTTAGTCTCGGCAGTATGAGGCGTATCAATAGCACCAAACGGTATTAGATCGGTAGTCCCTGACCCGATAGCCTGTGAAGTATATGCTTCTGAAATATAAACGCTGTCACCGCCAAGCCCTCCCACTTCTATGGTAGTTAGTCCTGTAGCCAGAATTTGTGGGCGTGAAATTCGACCGCTATAATCGAGTGTAGATAATCTGTCAACAATAACGCCATCTAAGCTTATACAGTAAATAAACTCTTTATTTGGTATTTGCCAGCCATCCAGATTTACCGTATACCCTTCAGATGGATCATAACCGTACGCATAGAAAACTCCGTTATCAAATGAAAGCACTGGTCGAATATACATTTGACTATCATCTATGCCAGCTACAGCTCCATCATTAACAAACGTTAGCCCCGCCTTCACTCCTGAGCTTATTACCTCAAAAGTAAGGTTTGGTATTCTATTGCCAAACGCTTCTAGTTGTAAGTTATTAAACACAACATAAGCCAACCCTAGATGAGCCGGAGTATTAGCCGCGCCCTTGTCGGCTTGCATTGTTGGATCTGGAAGCTGAGTTTCAGATCCGGTATAAACACTTATACCTTCAGCGGCTTGATTTGATGCAATCAGTGATGAAACTGATGTTGTTGCAGTAAAATCATAAATCAGCTTTGCATCTGACCAGATACGCCTAACTCCTGCGATCTCGCCCTCGCACAACCCAACAGCAAATGAAGCCGAATAAGTTGTCGTGGTCTGCGTTGCCCCACCACCGCCCTTGCCTCCTACGCTTTCTGTTGTTGACGTTGGAATTAAATCTGTTGACCATATTACATTACCAGCCACCCTGCTCTTCACGTAAACCTTTGGTATGTCTGCCCCATAAGCTGATGACTGAACCTTAAGATCACTTAGTGTTGGGCCTTGCGTGTTTTGTCC
>CALCCU010000203.1 GCA_937900515.1 uncultured Gammaproteobacteria bacterium
AACAGGGTGAATACTCTGCAGACTGGGGAGTTATTGCGGAACTGGAAAAAGCACAACCCCTATAAACATCAGGCACCTCATTACCTTTTTATACGATTGCATTTCGGTTTGAAAAGATAAAACAACAAGCAATAACAGCATAAGGTAGATAAGACTATGAATAGTGGCATTTACTATTTCTTGTCCAACACCATCGAACCATTGTGAAACAGTGACAATACTCATTGCATAAATGATGGCGCTGATAAGACCTACAGGTAAAGCAGAGACTAACCAGAATCTATTTATTCTGTGGCGCTGGCTAAAAGCTAAGAAAAGGCTAATAATCAAAGAGGCTTCCATGACCTCTCTCAGAATAATAATAACGGCATTTAAGAGCATAATGAATCCTATTTAACGATGACTCGTCCCTGTGCGGTTTTTGGAAAGAATTCACCAAAAAAAGGATATTCTCCAGGTAATAACGGGCCGATAAATATAATGCCTTTAGTACCACCAGGTATTACTTTCTCACGGTTCATCTCATAGCTTTCGAACTCTTCGGCAGCATCGTCTTTGTTTATCACAATAAGCTTGACCTTAGTATCAGCGGGTATTTCTATTTCTGCAGGATAAAATAAATGATCTTGAATCACTATTTCTACAATAGGAGTCGCCGAAGCCGGCCAACTGTTCAGCAAAGCAAATACTAATAAAGCACTTAATAACGGTAACTTTTTCATTTAACTTACATTCCTGGTAGGAAAACGTATCAGCACCTTAAGTCCACCTAAAGCGTCTGATTCCCCAAGTTCTATTTCTGCCTGATGTAATACACAAAGCTGCTTTACAATTGCTAACCCTAAGCCACAACCGACTATGCCAGAATCATGTTGATCACCATTAACTCGATAAAAACGCTCCAATGCTCGAGACCGTAATCCTTCAGGAATTCCTGGCCCGGAGTCTTCAACTGAAAATAACAGCTGCCCTGACACGGATCTAATATCAACACTAATTTCACCACTTTTTGGCGTGTATTTACTAGCGTTACTCACTAGATTTTGCACTAATGTTTCTAGTGCAAACTTATTTCCATCAATCATATCCCCTGTCTTACCTAACAAGCTTATTTGTTGGCTTTTATTGGCAAATTGGGCATAGTTGTTAGCGATAAATTGTTGGGTCAATAAATATAAATCAACCGACTCTTTAGTTTGTGAAGCCTGATCAGGTGAATGACGATAAAAAGACAATATCTGCTCTATCACCTGCCCCATTCTTTCGATGCCTTGTGCTAAAGGTTTCAAGTCTAACTGATGACTATTGTCAGCTTGTAAGTTATGTAACTGAACTTTTAATAAGCTAATTGGCGTTCGCAGCTCATGGGCAGCATCTGCCGAAAACTGTTGTTCCCGACGAAAAGCAGTATCTAGGCGATATAGTAAGTCATTGATTGTTAGTACTAATTGAGATAACTCTTCAGGCTTATTTTTTAACTCAACAGAACTGAGGTCTTCAGCCTTTTTATAACTTAATTGTGTAGATAGTGCCTTAAGTGGTTTTAAGCCAAAACCAATCGCAACCCAAATAATTAGAGCAGCAAAAGGAATAGCCAGTACAATTGGAACAATGGATGCTAATACAACATCTTCGGCTAAGCTATAACGAATATCAGAACGCTCAGCAGTGATGATCCAACGTTTTAACAGATCATCACGAAGTGTAAATGTTCTCCAACGGTAACTTGAAAAATTAATATCTTTAAATTGCTCAGTAGAGCCAAGACCAGATAATAATTTGCTGGGGGCATTATCTGAGCGTGTAATCAATTCAAAGTCATCATTCCAGATTTGAACAAACATAGACGGTGAATACTGATGCTTTGCAGCTACTTGATGCCTTGTATCGTGATTGACGGTGGCAATGATCTCAGCCATATTTTTCAAACGACTATCAAATATTTCATGTGCTTCTTTAATACTCGCGTTATAGCCTTTTAATAAAGAAACGAACGTCACTAACGTTATGATCGCTAATAAGGCCAACAGTAAGTAGGTGCGGATTGATTTCATGAAATACTATTCATTTATAGTCTTAATGATGTAGCCAATACCTCTTAGCGTCTGGATAAATTTGTCAGGTAATTTTTTCCGTAAGTGATGAATATGCACTTCAATTGTATTACTGGCCACCTCTTCACCCCAGCTATATAGTTTAGATTCAAGGCTTTCACGTGTTTGAACTCGACCTGCATTTTCCATCAATGCCTTTAACACCATAAACTCTCTACGAGATAAATCTACCTCTTCACCGGAAATAAATACCTGATGGCTTTTATCATCGAGTTTCACATCACCAATAATTAGGCCTGAATGTTTCTGTGTACTTGCTCGACGAGAAAACACTCTGAGTCTAGCCATTAACTCGGCAACATCAAAAGGCTTTGCTAAATAGTCATCAGCACCCAAATCAAGGCCATTGACTTTATCTTCAACAGATGTTCGAGCGGTAAGTACTAAGATGGGCAAGTCAGCACTCTGCTTACGTATTGTTTGCAATACATCCATACCATCCATATCAGGTAGACCCAAATCTAGAATAACAATATCAGGCAATTCTATTTTAATCACATCAATAGCTTGCTGCCCACGACTTACATGATTAACAGCGAACCCCTCATGCTTGAGTGTTTGAGTGAGAGCTTGAGCTAAATCACTATCATCTTCAACTAATAGTATTTGCATTATTGAAAGAGTGAGCCTTTTTGTTTCTGTTGAGAGTGAATTTCATCTAATAATGCTGAAATTTCTTGCCGACGACCTTTATCAGCAAGAGGTCGATCTGGTCTCCCTGCTGCATTTTGAGCTTTTAATAAAAATTTCTCCGCCTCAGCGTAGTTACGATTATCAGCTAGGAAGCTCGCATAAAAATAATTACTATCAATACCATCAGGATTAATGGAAAGGGCTTTTTGGAGTAATTCCCGAGCCTTCTCATCATCACCAAAGCCAATCGGCCAACCAGGTACTTTAGCGTATAAAGTACCTAAACTGGTTAAGGCAGATCCAGCTAACGCTGTTTCATTAATAGATAATGCTTTTTCTAAATCTACTTTTGATGCTTTTGCTAATGACATAGCACCTAAGCCACCTTTAGCACCCGCATAGCTCGATTTAATGATGCCTCGCCAGATATAAGCTTCTGCAGAGTCTGCATTATGCATAACGACTTTATCTGCTTGTTTAACTAAATCTTCAAATGCATCTTCTTGAGCATCACCTTCCAAATTGTAGTTCACTTTCGCCCATGTATGCTGTAGTTCAGCCACATCATCCATCGTAGCAGCATTAACAGTAAATGAAGAAAGTGTCATCAACGTTACTAAGCCAAACTGTTTTAATTTCACTGCTCTATATTCCTTATTAAATAACGTTTTATAATGGGTAACTGCTTATAAATTGATTTATCAACAATACCAGGTAATATACTGTTTATTCTAATAAATAAATTCTCAGGAAAGCCTAAAAATTTATTTGACGTAGACTCTTTTAAAAATGAAACGAGTTGTTTAGCAACATGCTCAGCTGCATCCATTTTTGTGCCAAGTTCATTATTCATGGAAACCACATCATCATTATTAATTGCTGTTTTGGTTGCTCTAGGTGCAAAATAACGCACTGATATGGAGGTATCAAGTAGCTCTCGACGTAAGGCTTCAGTAAAGCCTCGAATACCAAATTTACTGGCACAATATACCGTTGAACCTGGAAATCCTATGCTACCAAGTATAGAGCCTATATTAATGATTTCAGCACGAGGTCGAGCGAGTAATAGGGGCAATAAAGCCTGACTAAGTAATATCGTACTTGTCAGATTAATATCAATGATCCGAGTCACTGCTGTTTCATTCATATCCGCAAGTAGAGAAAACTGCCCTACTCCCGCATTGTTTAACACTATATCGAGGTTAATATTATCTTGCTCACAAACAGATAAAATTGACTGTCGACCTTGCTCACTAGCAATATCAGCTTCAACAACTGCGTGCTTACCACCTAACTGATGATTCAGTGCCTCTAACTCAGGTTGATTTAGTCCAGCTAATATCAGCATTGCTCCCTGCTCAGATAATAATTTAGCTATTTCAGTACCGATACCACCATTGGCTCCAGTCAATAATATTGTTTTATTCTTCAACATAGCTGACCTGGTCGTTTGTAATACTACGGAATACATCACCATAGAGTTTGAAAACCATTTTAGCGCAGTGAATGATTAAATCTTGTTCTTCTTTATCATCAATTTTATTCATCAAACTTTCAAAGAATTTAACGTGCTCAAGATCCAGAGCTCCATGTGAACGTAAATAAGAAAAGGCTGCATCAGGCAAACCAAGCGTTTTTTGAATTGCTGCTGCAGCAGAATCAGCAGTCGCAATGCTCGTACCTTCTAAAACATGAACCATACCGAAGAAACCCAAAGGATTAATACGGTTAACAGTATCATAAGCATAAGCCACCATTAACTCTGTTTCAGGAGCGGCTTGACCATAACGTACTGTTTCTTTATCCACCCCACAAGCTGCAAGATCATTGAGTATCCACTCTTGGTGACCTAACTCTTCTTCAATATATTCTGCTACGGCATTACGAAGCCATTCCTTTTCACTAGGTATTTTTGCTCCAACATTCATTAACAGTGGTGTAGTGTGTTTTACGTGGTGATAAGCCTCGGTTAAAAAGGCAATATATTCATCTAATGTAATTTGATTATTCAGCGCTTTAGCAATTATTGGTGCTGTATATAAACCTACTCTATCTACTTCAGTTTCTTGTGTTAAACGGTCAAAAAATGTCATTCTTTATCCTTGATACAGTTGATCGATAATGGTTGAATATTGGTTTGCAATAGTGGCTCGAATTGGCCGACCATTTGATGTGAGTAGTTTTTGATCAAAACTCAATGGCGCTTGAAGTCGATACCATTTTTTAATTTGGGCATACTCTGGAAGAGTTGTATTAACAGTGTCGATCCAGCTTTGAAGTCTGTCATCTGTTTCATGTTGATTTAGGGGATAAATTAAGGCCGTACAAAAAGGTCTAGCATCACCAAAAACAACGCATTGTTTTAATAAGCCATTACTCAATAATTCGCTTTCCACCCATTCAGGGTTTATATTTCTGCCAAAACTTGAGATAAGTAAGTTCTTCTTCCGACCATTGATATGTAAATACTGTTGTTCATCAAAATAACCTAAGTCACCTGTATAAACCTTGTCTTTATTCCAACTATCGGGGTCATTGATATAACCAAGGAAAGCACTTCCTCTGATTACAATCTCACCCTCCTCAATGCTAATATCAACATGGTTTAGCGGTTTACCGACACTGCCTAGGCTTTGGTCATCTGGACAATTAAGACTCACAACTGAACAACATTCAGATAAGCCGTAACCTTCATATACGGGCAAACCAGCTTGCTGAGCAAACGTTAATAGTCCAGCTGATACTTTACTGCCACCGACAGCAATAAACTGTAGTGATGATGGTACTGACCAACCAGACTTGATTGCTGAGAGTAATGCTAATAAAAGCTCAGGTAACAAAATCATACTGTTTGGCTGATAGTGAGAGATAGTTGTAAGTAATTTAGCTAAATCGAAACCACTGCTACCATTAAAACCGAGAGATTCTTGCGACATAGCAACAATACTTCCACCCGACAATAACGGCGCATAAATACCACCAATATTTTCTAATAATGTGCTGAAAGGCAAAATACTCAAATGCTTAGGTCTTATCAATTGAGTTGCTTGTAATAATGATTCAGCTACTTTAACTTGTTGCTGCGAGCTCAGACAGACGCCTTTCGGCTGCCCTGTTGACCCAGAAGTAAAAGTAATCTTATTGGTACCAGGTGGCAACGAAGCATCCTTATTATTTACTTCCTGAAGAATTAAACCGATAGAGTTAATAGCTACCATTTTATTGTCTGACAGATTAATAAATGAAGTTAATTCATCGTTCATTTGATGAATTATTGCCGTTGCACCTGCTTGAGAAATCGCATGCTCTAATTGCTGCTGAGAGAAAAAAGATGGTAATGGTAATAGTGTGCAATCGGATAACTGACAAGCAATATCGACAATCACCCAAGCAGGGCTGTTGTCTGTATATAGAGCAATAACATCATGCTCAGTTTGACTTAGCTGTTGTTGAACAATTCCGATAACCTTCGCTAATTGAGCCCAAGTATATTGTTCTAATTCGCCTATGATAGCGAATTCATCACCATGCTTGAGACAATGAGCCTGTATCTTTTCCCAAATAATCATAACTATTTTGTTATTTTGTGAGCGATATCAGTAATTGTTGATTGATAGTTTTCAAGCATAAAAGCTGTAACAGGGTGTTGTTTAAGCAAACTAATAGCATCTGCTAAATTACCAAAGATCACATTAGGCCTGTCATCATAATAACTGCCCCATGTCTGAGCCCCGTTTCTTAGTAAAACTGGATTAGCTTCACATATATTGGTCGTTGATAGATCTAGGCGAGATAATAGGCTTTGGACTTGTTTCGTAGCAGTAAAGACCGCCCATTCAAACCCTGCTTTATGTAAGATGGCAACGATTAAAACGAATAAAATTTGACTGGTGCCACGGTGTACTGATGTTAAATTACCTAATTCAACAACCTTATCGCGTTGAATTGGTTTGCCCGTTATAGAACTGATTTCGGCTTCAATTGTTGAACTAAGATATTGTTCTAAAAATAGAGGGCTGACGCTTGCAGGTTGGAAGCCCATTGCAGCAGTGAATTTACCGTTATTTCTAGTTGATAATAAGTAAGGTAAGAAATGATTAATTTCTGCTTGATAATGAAAAGCAAAGCGATCAGCTATAAACTGTTCAACATCAATGCGTTCAAAAGACTGAGCAGAATCAAATTGCAATGGCATATGTGGCAATAACAATCGTTTAGAAGTCGAAGATGCTGGCTCTCCCGCTTTAATTGAATTTGTTTTTAACTGCAACGCTTCCATTTAATCCAACCTTTAAATTACTAGATTGGAAATGAGTTTAAACTGGCAACCTTAACGAAAAATTAAGGTTACAAAATAATTCCTAAAGCTTGGTTAACTAATGCGATTAGATACTTAATTTCAATCTCAGATGTTTGCATTCTGTTCCGTGATTCGTTTGACAGCAATTGGCTTCTTAACAAACTGACCAAATCAATCTCACCTAAATCAAAGGCTCGTTGTTGCATAGCAAAATAACGTTGAGTTGTATCATTTTGTTCTTTAATCAATATCAATTGTTTCTGTTTAGTCTCAAGATCATGCAAGGCAGAAAATAAACTAATATTAAGTTGACGTTCAAGTTGCTGGCGCGCGACTTGAACATCAGTCAAGGCGATACTCGCCGCTGCAACAGCTGGTTGCCGATAAACCTTATCATCTAGAGAAAAACTAACTCCTACTCCAAAACTATTATTAAAACTTTCATCTCGACTGCCTCTTTCTCTTCTAAGCCCAACCGATACATTCGTCCCAGCAGCACCTTCAAACTGGGCTAAATCTTGTCGCGTTCTCAAGGTATTAATCCGTTGATCTAACATCATTAATGATGGGTGGTCTTGCTCTACTTTCATATCAGAATGATGAGATTGTGTAACGATCGTAAGCACTTCATCATAATTGATTGGAAGCGCTGTTTCGCCCGTTATATGACGGTAACTACTTAACGAATGTTCTAATTCAGCCTTTTTAACTAGATACTGACTACGCATTTCAAGTGCGTTAGTGTTGGCTAATAGGCTTTCCGTTGCAGCAAGTTCACCTGCTTTAACTCGTGCACTCACATCCTGTTCTAGTTTCTGTGCCGTTTTCCAAGCTTGAAGTGATTGTTTTTCAGCGGTTTCTGCAAGTGCAACATCCCAGATTAATTGACGCACTTTAGCGGATGCATCTAAACGAAGTTGATTCTTATAGGCAGGCAGTTCTGCTGCTAACTTATCTGAAAGAAGTGATTGTTGCTGTTTCTGACCGGGTAACCATAAGGACATATTAAGGCTGCTCTCCCACTCTTGAAGACCATCACTACTCCCTAGAGCATCATTTTGATGTTTAAGGTCAATACTAAGTGGATCGGCAAACTGAGCATTAGATAACGCTGTATTAGCATTGATTTGTTGCTGTAATGCTAGCTCTTTATTGTGTGCAGGAAGACGCGAATAAATGCCGTCGGTGAGAGAGGTCAGTGTGACTTTACTTGAATGCTCAATTACTAACGTCTCTGCGGTTGCAGTTTGAGCCGCTAATAAAGACAAGATGATCGCAGCAACATTCTGAAAACTTCTAAATAACATAAACTGTTTATTCCTTAATGGTAGTGTCTGAATAATAACGCATCGAGCTCAAATACTGCCAGATTGTGTTAATGGCAATAACCAATAGTGCAATCCACTGCCAGAAAAATTAAGTTTTAACTCGACAATGATATGTTCTGCCGCCGCCTCATCTATCTCAATTGAGAAGGTTATTTGTTGACGTCTCCCAGCTACTTGTTCAGCTAAACTCATCTCATGACCACTGCCATGCCCATTAGATACTTGACTAGTAAACCCCGTAATATCATTGCTCATTAACAGCCAATCAATAAGCTCTTCTTCCATTGTTGGTGGAGCGATAATGGTAAATAACATCATGCGGCTTTCTCCTTCACACGCGGTGCCATATCAGCGCCGCCAAAGCGTCTAAATAATAATGGTAATAAGACAAGTGTCAGCAAGGTCGCACTCACCAGACCTCCAATAACTACAATGGCTAAAGGTCGTTGTATTTCAGATCCTGGCCCAGTCGCAAATAACAGTGGTACCAAGCCAAATGCTGCAATAGTAGCCGTCATTAGTACTGGTCGTAAACGCCTCATAGCACCATCCCTGACCACTTGATCCATAGATAATCCTAATGCACGTAAATCATTAAAATAGGTCACCATTACCACACCATTTAGTACGGCAATACCTAGCAAAGCAATGAATCCGACCGATGCTGGTACCGACAAGTACTCATTGGTTAACCATAGAGCAACCACTCCTCCGACTAAAGCGAAAGGGACGTTACTCAATACTAATAATGCTTGGCGAACTGATTGAAAAGTAGAAAATAACAATAAGAAAATCAAAATTAATGAAACGGGAACAACAACCGCCAAGCGTTTTGCTGCACGCTGTTGATTTTCAAACTGCCCACCCCAAGAAATTGAATAGCCAGCAGGTAAATTAATATTGTCTGCAACCCTTTGTTTGGCTTCATTAACAAAACTAACTAAATCACGTCCACCTACATTGGCAACCACAACCGACATACGCTTACCTGATTCTCGTTTGATGGCTACAGGGCCTTCTACACGCTCCAGTTCAGCCAACTGGGATAAAGCCATCTTATTGCCATTGGCAAGTGTTAATTGAATATTAGCAAAGGTAGAAGGTGATAAGCGTAATGACTCCCCTCCTTTTACAATAAGTGGTGTTCGACGTGTTCCTTGATAAACCGTACCCACCTCAGTACCCTCAATCAATAGTCGTAATTGGGGGAGAATATCTTCCATTGTCAGACCGACTCGTCCAGCTGCTAATCTATTGATAACTACTCGGTAGTATTGAGCTCCTTCTGTTTGAGTCGTAATAACATCTTCTGCACCATCAATGTCAGAGACTAGTTGAACGATTTGATTGGCTAACTTACTTAGATCAGTACCGTTCTCTCCAAAGATTTTAATGGCTAGATCACCGCGCACACCCGTCAACATTTCCGAAACTCGCATTTCAATAGGTTGAGTGAAACCAAAGGCAATTCCAGGAAAATTGGCAATAACGTCACGAATTTGCTCTTTTATTGCATCCTTTGAGCTTGCTGCCCACTCTTCTCTTGGTTTTAGCACTAAAAACATATCAGTTTCATTAAGACCCATAGGATCCAGACCTAATTCATCCGCCCCAGTGCGAGCCACAATGCTGTTAATGTCCGGTACGTTATCTAAGATCGCTCGTTCAACACGCAGGTCAAGATCCGTTGATTGTTCGAGTGTAATAGACGGTAATTTTTCCAACTGTACAATCAAGTCCCCTTCATCCATAGTCGGCATGAAACTTTTACCGACTTGCGTATAGAGCCAGCCAGCTGTAACCAACGACAACAAGGCAAGACAGACTACAGCAGCACCATGATCTAAAGACCAATTCAATACCGGCTTATAGAGGCGTTTTAACATTCTTGGCAGCCACGGCTCATGGTGTGAAACATTCTTCAATAAATAAGATGCCAAAACTGGAATAATAGTGAGCGACAATAGCAATGAACCACTCAAAGCAAACACAATGGTCAATGCCACAGGTATAAATAATTTACCTTCCAAGCCTTGCAGCGTTAGTAAAGGAAGGAAAACAATGATAATGATTAAAATGCCAGATGTGACTGGCACAGAAACACTTTGTACGGCACGATAAATAAGATGTAAACGAGGCAATAATTTAGTTTTTTGCTTATCTGCAAGCTGAGACACGATATTTTCAACCACTACCACAGCGGCATCAACTAACATACCTATCGCTATCGTTAACCCACCTAAACTCATTAAGTTAGCTGATAAGCCAAATTGCTGCATCATAATAAAGGTAACCATGGCCGATAGCGGTAAGACTAATGCCACGGTTGTTGCCGCACGAATATCACCTAAAAACAACAATAGGAAGACCAACACGAGTATTGTCGCTTCGATCAGGGCCTTACTGACTGTACCGATTGCTTTTGATACTAAATCACCTCGATTATAAAACACATTAATACTCACATCATCAGGTAGGGTGCTGCTCAGTTCATCCAATGTTTTCTCAATATTACTAACAACCTCTCTCGCATTAGCACCACGTAGACCTAACACTAAGCCCTCAACCGCTTCACCTTGTCCATCCTTTGTAACGGCCCCATAACGTGTCAAGCTACCAGTACTGACATCAGCTACATCCGATAATAATACAGGTTCGGTCAAGTCATCTTTAACGACAATAGCGCGTAGATCATCTATATTTTGAACACTGCCTTCAGCACGTACAATTAATACCTCTTCGCCATCATTCAGACGACCAGGGCCATCATTACGGTTATTTAACTCAACAGCTTGTTGTAACTGCGTTAGGCTGATTTGTCTTGCTTGTAATTTATCTAAGTCAGGTGTGACCTGAAAAGTTTTGGCCCGACCACCTAAAGCATTAACATCTGCCACACCTGGAATGCTACGTAGAGCTGGGCGGATCACCCAATCGAGCAATATACGACGCTCAGTCAAACTCATCGAGTCACTATCAACGGTGAACATAAACATTTCACCTAGGGGCGTAGTCATTGGAGCTAAACCGCCTGTCACTCCCTGTGGTAAAAGATCTCGTAGTCCCGCTAAACGCTCTGATACTTGCTGTCTTGCCCAATAGATATCAGTTCCTTCTTCGAAATCAACGGTAATATCAGTTAGTCCATATTTAACTACCGATCGAAGCATCCTTTGCTTAGGAATGCCAAGCATTTCAACTTCAATAGGTGAAGTGATACGTGCTTCAACCTCTTCAGGCGTCATTCCCGAAGCTTTAAGTATCACCTTAACTTGGGTTGATGATACATCTGGAAATGCATCAATAGGCGTATTGTTGAATGCACGCCAGCCAGCACCAGCCAATCCGATAATAACGAGAAGCATTAATAAACGCTGTGTTAGAGAAAATTGTATTAATTTAGCCAGCATGATGATGTCCTATAAGTATGTTTAAGAAGGTCATTTATTCGCCCCCCATGCCTAACCATGCCGCTTTAACTGTAGCAGTACCTTTAATGACTACTTCTTGCTGTGCTGACAAATTACCCGTCACGATAATCTTTTCTCCTTTCTCAGCCACCACTTCAACTGCTTGACTGATAAAGCCACTCTCTGATTTAAGAAACACCGCACTACGCCCCTCATTACGAAAAATTGCACTACGCGGTAGTTCAAACTGAACGGCTTCTGCCTGTTGGACTAAGCAAGCTTGTACTAACTCACCAGGCGTTAATTGTTGAGTACTTTCATTTACCTCCGCACGTATTAATACGCCTTGATCAGCCGAATGAACTGCGCGCCCGATTGCAATCACTCGTCCTCCAATTCCTTGGTCACATATTTTAATTCCATCACCGATATCAACTTGCTTTGCAATATCTAGTGGTACATGAATTTCTAACCATAAGCTCGACAGTTCAGCTAGCTGATAAATAGGATCAGCAGCTGTTAATCGTTGTCCCGCTGTTGCAAACTGTTTCATCACTACACCTGCATTTTGTGCAACGACAGTTATATGGCTATTTAACGCTCGTGTTTTATCTAGCGTTGCAATGGCGGAACTATCCATACCGGCAAGTTCCAATGCTTTTTTGTACATTCCTACTTCAATTGTTACTTGTTGTGATGTTGATAGAGACTGACGATAACGACGTTCAGCAATAATGCCTTCTTCAAATAAGTTTTTGTCACGAGACATGTCTCTATTTGCTTGTGATAGACGACTTAATGCTTGTAAATAATCATTCTGACCAAGCAGTAATTGAGGGCTATTCAATTGCGCCAATGGCTGTCCTGAGACAACGTTATCACCTTCAGCGACATATAAAATTTCGACCACACCATCTTGTGCAGCACTAATCACTCGTTGTGATTTATTAGGAACCGACACCTTTGCTGGTAGTTGTCTAGTCAGAGTCTGATATACAGGTTTTACCGTACCTAACTCTATGCCAATATTGGCTATTTCGTCCTGAGTAAAGCTGACAGTCTCTCCGGCAAAAGCACTGATGGAAGCAATCAAAAAAACAAAACTGAAAATATAATTCATGAGCAGTAATCACCTATAAAATTTGAGGTTACAATTATGAACGAACTTAAACTATTTGATAGAGTCCAAATGTCCCATTATCATAGTGTTGTACATATGTACCATCGCTTGAAACCAAGTAAATATAAGGAATAAACAGTGCCCAGTATAAAACGACTGTCCATCTACTCGATCTTGATTATCGTGCTGGTATCAAATTCACTGGATTTTTATATCGACTTTATATCTGGGCAAGTTAAATGGCATTTAATTCAAGAAGCTATCGTCATATGTTTAACAGTAGGACTGTTACTCTATTTATATTATGAGCAAAAACGTAAAAAACGCGCGCTGATGCAAATTGTCGACGAGTTAAAACAGAATGAGCGTTCATTGCAGCAATCGCTTCAACAATCAAACACCTTTATTCAGAACGGTAGAAAAGAATATAGCGAACTTATTCATCAACAATTTGACCAATGGCAGCTAAGCCAAAGTCAGCAGGAAATTGGCTTGTTATTATTGAAGGGTCTCAGCTTTAATGAAATTGCTGCCATTAGAGAAACAAAAGAAAAAACAGTACGACAGCAAGCTTCAGAAATATACAAAAAAGCCGGTGTCGCAGGCAGACATGCCTTTTCAGCATGGTTTTTTGAAGACTTTTTATAATTTAGTCTAGTGACATAGCTGAGAACAACATAAACTATAACGGAATTAATTAGGAGCAACGAAGCAATGAACAGTAACAGTGCTAAAAAAGGTGTTTACCACGCACCTTGGGAAAAACACTTCGATAAAATTCTCACACCATTCGAAGAGTTTATTCACCGCCAAACTACTAGTGGTCTCCTGCTTATGGGCATGGCTATCATTGCTTTATTTTTAGCCAATAGCTCGTTTGCAGAGGCATACCTACATATTCTGCACACTCCTGTGAGTTTCAGTATTGGCACTCAATCTATAGAAATGTCACTCCATCACTGGATTAATGATGGATTAATGGCTCTGTTCTTCTTCGTTGTAGGCCTTGAGTTGAAACGTGAAATTCTTGTAGGTGAGCTCGCTAATATTCGCAATGCTATTTTACCTATAGCAGCAGCTATAGGCGGTATGGTTGTACCAGCACTTATCTATTTCGCTATTAACCCTGAGGGTGAAGCAGCTATTGGTTGGGGAATTCCTATGGCTACTGATATTGCTTTCGCCATTGGTGCATTGGCCTTACTAGCTAGTCGTGTGCCAAAAGCACTCATTACTTTTTTAGTCGCGTTAGCTATTGTTGATGATCTTGGTGCTGTTATTGTTATCGCTGCCTTTTATACCGATACAATCGCAATGCAGCCACTTATCGCTGCGGCACTTTTATTTTTCGTTCTAATCTCATTCAATATGTTTGGAATTCGCAAAGCGACACCTTATTTCATGGTTGCTGTTTTATTGTGGTATGCCTTATTGCTCTCTGGCATTCATCCAACATTAGCGGGTATTTTAGGTGCAATGTCTGTACCTGCAATGCCAAAATATGATCCTGAACGGTTCAGTATTCACGTTAAAAAGTTATTGACGCAATTTGATGACAAGCATCAAGCAGGTAAAAACATCATGAATAATGATGAACTGAGACAAGTTGTAATGAAGCTTGAGCATAGTGTCGAAAGTGTCGGTGTCCCCCTTAAACGCCTAGAACATACATGGCATATTCCCGTTGCTTACTTAGTTATTCCTATCTTTGCTCTAGCTAATGCAGGAATTTCACTTGAGGTTTCATCGTTTATAGAAACAGTCCTACACCCTGTTACTTTAGGCGTTACTTTAGGCTTAATCGTTGGTAAGTTTATCGGTATTGCTGGGGTAAGCTGGGTATTATTGAAAATGGGTGTTGCGGCACTACCGAAAGATACACGCTTTACTCAAATTGCAGGTGTTTCCTTATTAGCAGGTATAGGGTTCACTATGTCCATTTTCGTTGCTCAATTAGGGTTTAGTAACAATGATGAATTACTCTTGATGGCGAAAACCGGTATTCTTACAGCCTCTTTATTAGCCGGTGTGGCTGGTTTTATTTGGCTTTATCTTGTTAGTGAACCTCAGAAAACAAACAACTAAAAGACGTCTGCTAAAGTATCTATACTATAACTTAAGATAGTATAGATACTTGGTTACGACCATTTTCTTTTGATTGATATAAAGCCTGATCTGACTTGCGGATGGTGCTTTGAATTGATTCATGCTTTGATAAGCGACTCACACCAGCACTAGCCGTTAAATTCCCTACTTCACTAAAAGTATGACTTCTGATTTTATTTAATAGCTTCTCAGCTAACTGACTGGCTTCATTAATATCGATATTAGGACAGATAATTATAAATTCCTCTCCGCCCCAACGACCGGCAAAATCTGTTGCTCTGATGTTGTATTTCAGGATTTTTGCAAAATCTACTAAGACCGAATCACCTGCTAAATGGCCATATTTATCATTAACACCTTTAAACAAATCGATATCAAATAAGATAATGGCGACATCGCTTTCATAGCGATCGACATCTGCTTTTTTCTCAATGAGTAATTGATCTGTTTTTACTCGGTTATAAATTCCAGTTAAACGATCAGTTACGGATAGAGTGTGTAATTGTTCATTGATTCTTTTCAGTCTCGAAACATGTAAATAGTAAACAATTAATAAAAATAGAACCATCAATAATAGTTTCCACAATATTCCATAGTCCAACTCTGGCTCAACTATATTATTAGCAACCCAGCGGTTGTAAATTACTTGCAAGTCATCAGGGCTTAAATTGTTAATTAGTATTTGAAATATATTGTGTAATTGAGTTTGATCGTTACGTGTTCCGATAGCCAGTTTGACGCCTTCATCTAAACGTGACGATACTTTTAGCTCACCAGTGAACTCTTTTTGAATAGCATCAGATATCACCATTAAATTATCAATGTAGCCAAATAGCTCTCCTTTTTCTACACGCTCTAAGCCTTCACTAATCGAACTGACATCAACAATATTAATATCAGGGAGCTGAGAGCGTAATTGGTTTGCTATCGCATATCCTTTCACCACGCCAATAGCTTGATGCTTCACTTTTTTAATGTCATCAATAAACCGAACGTTCATTTTAGTTGCCATAACAACAGGTAAATCGATATAGGGAGCAGTAAAGTCCATATAAGCAAGGCGCTCAGGTGTACTTGCAGCAAGTGAAAATATATCGCATTCCCGTTGTTTTGCTTTGAGTAGGGACTCATTCCAATTTTTTGTTGGTACTAGTGTTATTGGGATAGGTAATTGTTGATTAAACAATGCCATAACGTCAGCGGTAATACCTATATGTTTGCCATTATTTATACTTTCAAATGGCATCCATTCAGGATCAATGCACATGGTGATTACTTTTTTCTCATTAAGGTATTTGAGTTGCCGCTCATTAAAGTACGCTGCATTATTAGCAGCGAGTAACACTTCATTGATTAACATTGGACCAAGTTCTTCATCTTTAGCGATTAAACCACTATATTTCAGTTGCTTAACAACTCTTAAACTTAACTCTCTACTAGTTTCACCTATGTTAAAAAAGTCTAATAACATCAACCTGATGCTTGCCTTCGCTTCAAACTCTAAGGCATCTTTACTTTTATCTTTTGCGTAGTGTTCTTTAATGATTGATAGTGTTTCATCTAAATGAGAAATAGCATATTGCCAACCTTTATTCGATGCAGAAACAAAGTCTCTGGTTCTATCTGGATGTGCAAGTAATTGTGCTTTAGACGTAAACAAGTTGACAGCAGTCATTGATATGCCATAACTAACAGGATCAATCACATTATAGTCAATATTGAGTCGTTCTAACTCATAGAGTTCGTTGGTTGTATACGCGGTCATTGCATCGACCTTATTATTAATAAAGTCATCTATGCCAAAGCTATGATCAACCAAGGTGCTATTTTGATTATTAATATAAAAGTGATCGAACAATAGTGCGAGTGAGCTGGACATAAACTCTTCTTCAGAGCCCATCACAGTTTTGCCTATTAATTGCTTAGGTGTGCTAATTGATTTCTGGCTAACTATTACCAGTGGTGATTGTTGAAAATAACTAGCAAGTAATACCGTTGGTATAATTTTTTTATTCTCAATAACAACATTTGCATTGTGGATACCAAAGTCGACCTTTTCTGATAACACATCACTCACAATAGACAAGCCATTTTGGTACTCTAGTAGCTCGACATCAAGCCCAGCATCCTTGTAAAACCCTTTTTCCTTTGCCATTATAAAACCAGCAAATTCAAACTGGTATTTCCACGATAGTTGTAGCGATACTTTTTCTAATGAATCACTAGCATAACTGGGTGCGCAGAAAAATATGCTGTATGAAAGAAGAAAAGTAAAAGTATTCTTAACTATTTTGAACGACATTGTTAGGTGTAAATATTTCGATAATACGTTCATAAATAGATAATAGTGCAGGTATTACTAACAACACAAGTACTGTTGAAAACATAAGCCCAAAAGAAATAGAAACAGCCATCGGAATTAGAAATTGTGCTTGCATTGATGTTTCAAATAATAGTGGGGTTAATCCTGCAATTGTTGTGAGTGAGGTGAGTAATACTGCACGTAAACGCTGAGTTGCAGCAGAAATAATTGCCTCGGTAGTTGCTACGCCCTGCTCTCTCAAATGCTTAAAGAATGTCACTAAGATAATTGAGTCATTTACAACAATCCCTGACAAACCAAATATCCCGAACAACGACAAAATGGTCAGGTCAATTCCCATTACCCAATGACCAAATAGGGCTCCAATCAAACCAAAAGGAATTGCAGCCATCACCACCAAAGGCCAACCGTATGAACCAAATACCCAAGTTAAAACAAAGTAAATGAGTATGAAGGCAATGACTAAGCCTTGCTTCATATCACCCATTGTCTCAGCTTGTTCTTCTGCTCGACCTTCAAAGCCAACAGCAACTCCATAGCGAGAAGTAATATCAGGTAAGAATGATTCTTGTAAATTAGCAAGGATTTGGTTGCTATTGTTCACAGCAGCATCAACAGTTGCCGTTACATGAATAGCTAATTGTCTACCTGTATGGCGAAGTACATCAAAGCCTCGTCGGGCTTCAAACTCAACCACGCTCGTTAAAGGAATACTACCGCCCTGAGGCAACCTTACCATAAAGTTTTCTAATGTCAGCATGGTGTTTCTTTCAGAGTCAGGCAGCATCACTCGCACTTCCACTTCATCATCACCGTCTTGAAATATTTGTACCAATTGACCATCAAATGCTGCCCGTAATTGACGACCTACATTGTTGACTGTTAAGCCCAATACCTTGCCTTGCCCTTTTATACGATAAATAAGTTGTTCTTGGCCATAAGGCATATCATCTTCTACAGCACTCACACCATTGAATTGCTTAAGTTTCTCTGCAATTTCATAGCCTGCTTTTTTTAGAACTTCAGCTGATGCACCTGTTAACCGTATATCAAGGTCACTACCAGGAGGTCCCGTTCTTCTCTCTGAAATTGTAAATGTTTCGATTCCTGCTGGTAGAGTGACTTTATTCCGCCATGTATTGATAAAGTCTTTATTTCGTACATCTCGATGATCGGGTGAGACTAACTCCAGTTGAATAGAGCCATAACGATCACCAGTTTGTGCTGAACCACTACCTGCAGTGCTAGCACTGCCCAATCGAGTAATCTTGAATTTAACTAACTCTGGACCAAGTTCTTGTTCTGTTTCAGTTAAGCTCGCATTCAGTTGTTCTAAAAAATTTTCAACTTTAACTGGTGGCGTACCTGCAGTAAAACGGGCATTAGCAGTAATACTTGTGCCTTCTGGTGATGGGAAGAAGGTAAAGCTAAGTCGCCCACCTGCAAGTAAACCTATGGCCATGATTAATAGAGCTAAGGTAATACTCAAGGTAACAATGCGATAGGTCACAGCAAGTGTAACCACAGGTTTGAAAACTTGCTCTCGAAAATGATTAAACTTATTATCTAACCACTTTCTAATGGCCGGTGGCTCAGCATGATGAATTTTATGAAATGCATGTCGCAGATGGCCTGGCAAAATCAAGAAGCTTTCAAATAGCGAAGCAATAATCACACATATAACAACAAAAGGTATGTCATACAATATGTTACCAATTGTTCCTCCAATCATCATTAATGGTATGAACGATGAAATAGTAGTTAATGATGAGGAAATAACAGGCGCTAACATGCGACGAGCCCCCCCTTCTGCTGCCATTAGCGAGTTCTCACCACTCTGATAATGAGATAAAGCATCCTCACCCACTACGATGGCATCATCGACGATAATTCCAAGCGCCATAATAAGACCAAATAAACTGATCATATTGATCGTGCCGCCAAATAAATGCATCACGACTAATGTCGCCATAAATGAAACAGGGATACCAATAGCGACCCAAATAGCAACACGGCCTTGTAGGAAGAGAAAGAGGATGCCAATAACAAGAATAAGACCACCAATACCATTATTGACTAATAGGTCCATACGCTGCTTGATTAATTCCCAGCTTGCATCATAGACTTTTATATCGACACCTTTTGGCAGCTGGTCTTTGTTTTCATCAAGCCATTGTTCAAGAATTTCAGCTGCTTGTAGTGAATCTGAATTTTCGGTACGTTGTAAAGCAATTTCTACTGCAGGTTTCCCTTCATAAAAAACATTCACCTGTCTTCGCATTGCTCGTCGCTCAACCGATGCAACATCATCCAGTGAAAGTAAACTACCGTTGAAATCTGCTTTCAATGCTAACTCAGAAAATGCTTGAGCATCACGACGCTGATCTAAGCTACGTAACTGTTTGGCAGATTCGTTATTGCCAATTTCACCAGCAGGTAAGTCACGACTTAATTCACTTATACGTTGACTCACATCATCTAAACTGAGTCCTAAAGATTCAAGTTGAGATGAATTAAGCTGAATGGCTATTTCTTCATCAGGCAAGCCAGTAATAGTAACCCTAGAGATACCTCTATCTAATAAGTCATGTTCTATTTGATGTGCTAAATAACGCAACTCATTGAGCTTGCCATCAGTTGTGATCAATAAGCTAGCGACTTTTTCATAGGGAGTAACTAAGCTAACCTCAGGAATTTCAGAGTCACTGGGTAAATTACGTAATTGGGCAACCCGATCTTTGACTTGATCGAGGGCTTTACCCATATCGGTGCCTTCGTCAAATTCTAGGGTCACTACAGACATGCCGTACGATGAGGTCGAGGTCATTTTATCGACGTAGTCAACGGTACGTAATTCTTGTTCTACTCGGCTAGATATAGAGTCTTCTACATCTTCAGCACTTGCACTACGCCACTCAACTCTAACGTTAATAACATCTAATGCAAACGTTGGGAAAAACTGCGTGTTTAATTTTGATAATGATAATAGACCTGCCATCACCATAATTATCATCAGTAAATTAGCAGCGACTTTATGTTGAGCAAATATCCCAATAAAATCGCGAGTCTGATTATTCACTTAAGGCCTCAACTCTTAGGCCTGTAATAGCATTCGGTAACTGCGTACTAACCAGCACATCACCATTCTGAAGAGACTCACTACGAATCAGTAGCTTCTTTTCACCCTGATGATTTTCAAATTCACCAACACGCTGAATATCAACGGCTTTCATGTAACCCTGCTCAATAATATAAACATGGTTTAAACCATATAAGGCATTAGATGGGATAGCGACAACATCATCTTGAGCAGAAAGTGAAAGTTTAAGTGCTACAAAGCTGCCCAAAACTGGGGGAGTTTGATTATCGTCAAAACGAAATAAGCCATCAAGACCTCCACTGTCTAATTGAACTTCTCCTGACAACCTTTTGAGCACGACTGTGAACGCATTACTTGTGTCTTGTGATGTTGCCTTTAAATTGAGACCTTGTTCCATCATGGTTCGAACTTGTTCGATATACCTGCCAGGAATCTGGGCTCTCACTTCTAAGTTATTAATGTCATAGATCGATAAAATGCTATCACCGTTACGGAGACGATCACCAGTGAAGACATTGAGTGCAGATATTCTGCCATCGAAGGGTGCGACAATTTTAGTGCGTTGCAGATCGAGCTCTGCTTGCTTAAGTAAAGATTCAGATTGATTCTTTCTTGCTTGGATCTGAGCCAGTCGTGAACTATGTTCAGCAATATCAAATTCCAGTCGCTTTAACGCCAGAATTTGTTGCTGTTTAGCCGCAATAGCATCATCTAAACTAGCCTGCGAGAGCAGCTTTGTTTGTTCTAATTTTTGGGAACGAGTAACAGCCTTCTCAGCCAGAACTAATAAGTCTTTTTGTTGTTTTAACAGTCCTTTATCACGCGAATAACGTTGTGCTTCATTATCAATTAATGCATTAATTTCATTAAGCTCAGCTTTACGTTGCTCAAGAAGTAATACTGCATCGGCCTCATCTAACTCTACTAACAACTGGCCTTTTTTGACGGTGTCGCCTTCAAGCACGTTTACTGCTGTGACATCAGCGACTAAGGCTGATTTTAGTGATGATTTTCGTGGTGTTTCAACTCGACCATAAAGTATGATTTCGGGGGAAATAGTTTGGAAATCAACATTAATAGTATCGACCTTCCACACTTTTTCGGGACGTTGGCTAACAGACTTTTCAGGCTTACTTTGCAGTAATAGTGCAAATACCATGATTGCTATGGCAACAATAACTATTGGAAAAAAAATCCGTTTGAACAAATTCCTGCCCCTAATGTAAATAAATCCTATGCTTGTAGCCTTGTAAGACCTTAGCGATTTCTTATAGTTCAGTAACGAGTCTCAAGCATAACAATTAACAATTTCAACTACAGTAAAGCTTATGAATTTTTATCACACGCTTGTAGATACTTAAACAATAAACGTGCAGATTTTGGTGGTTTACTCTGCTCCTGTTCTTTGTTTGCATTTCTAACTAATTGACGAACATGCTGCATATCAAAATCTACAAACTCATTGCGTAATGTAGCCATTACATTATTATCGCCAGCAAGTAATTGATCACGCCATAATTCTAATTGATGAAATTGCTTTATTTCACCATTATGAGCTTGGCGAATCTTATCTAGTTTAACTCTAATTTCATCATAATTTTCATGAATTAGGACTTTACCAATTGTGCCAACTTGTCTTTTCAATGCCCCTTTAGTCATACCATGCGCTTTGACGAGTGATTCATACAAGCGCTCTGATAAGTCTAATTTATCGAGATCACGCACAGGTAATTCAACTAATTCTTTACCGAGTTCTTTTAAAGCTAGTAACTCACGTTTGACTTGGGATTTACTAACTTCATCCTCAAACTCATCTTCGTAAGTACCTTTGCTTCCAAACTTTTCCATATTATTAACCTGAGTTTTATCGAATTAGTAAAAAGCTAGTTGCACTTTCAAGAAGCATTCTAGTTGTAAAACTACCAAAAAAGAAGCCGTGTAATTTACCGTGGCTAAATGCCCCCATCGTCGTTACATCAATCTCATTCTCTTGTTGGTATGATGTTAAAGTTTCAAGCACTTCACCCTGTAAGGCTCGAGTGCTGATAACACGATCAGACTTAGAAAACGTCATACTAGCTTCATCGATCAGGTTTTTTGCTTCTTCAATATCAGCTTTTACAGCTACGACGTGAATATCAACGGCTTCACTAATCACGTTACCTTCAGCAATAAATTTTAACGCTTTGACAGAGGTCGGACTGCCATTATAAGCAAGCATCATTTTCTTAGGTTGAGTGAAATTAGTCTTAACGATGAATACAGGTGTATGGATAGCACGAATAGCCGCTTCTAATTGAGAGCCTAGGCCTTGCTTTTCACCTTGGTGATCTTCCCCTTTTGCACCCAATACCACCAAAGATGCTTCAGCCTCTAAATCTGCCAGAGCTTCAGGTAGTGTACCGTGACGTTGCTTAGTAGAAACAGCAGTTAACCCTGCCTGCTCAGCTTGCTGCTTAGCATCATCGAGAATAACTTTACCTTCAGAAAGTCTTTTTTTACTTTGCAAACGTTCTTCATCAGACAACTCGTCAAGTAACTGTTCTTTCATATTAGGCGTTAAATTGCCTTCTCTATGGACATGTTCACTTTGGTGAGAATGTTCAATAGTGTGTAGAAACATCAAAGTAGACTGACTGCTTTGTGCTAACCAAATAGCATGCTCAACAACAGAATGGCCTAATTCTGAACCATCAATACAAGCAACGATCATTTTTGTAGTCATTATTAATGCCCCCCCATGATTTTCTCAATTTGGTCAGGTTTATCATGAACAGCAAACTTATCAAGTAATGTTT
>CALCCU010000204.1 GCA_937900515.1 uncultured Gammaproteobacteria bacterium
TTTTCCGCACATCCGCCCGTTAGTACAAAATTCAACAGTTTGAAAAAGAAGATAATGAATTTAGCCCGTGTTTCTATGCTGCAATATTAGGTCGTAGTTTTTTAAATTAACTGCATATCATTATTTTGTTAGGTTACTTCGTTAATGGATTATCTGAGATTAAATTCAACGCTAATCATAATGCTTTCCAGAAAACCAGTCTCAAGTCCCAACTCCCAAACTACACATCTTTATGTACGGAACAGTTACACATAGCAATGTAACTTCGCTAACAGTGCTGGTCGGTCGTTCATTAGATTAGATACTTGATTTGGTTAAAGTATTGTTTTATAAGTACGATAACTAAATTATAAGATATTTATCTTAAGGATATAGTTATGAACATTCACAGTATTCGTATTAAAAGCTCGTTGCCTATTTTAGCTATGGTACTGACGCTTATTGTTGTGATTGTTATGTTTTCATCAATGCTCAGAATGCAAAGCCAAGCTATTGATAGTTTAACTCAATATTTTATGCCGGCTAATGCAACAATACTCAACGCTGACAGAGATCTCTATCAGGCCAAATTAGCTGCTAATGTACTAATAATCGGCAAAGGTGATTTGGCTGCTGCGCGTAAAGATATAATAGATAATAAAGAGCAAGTTGCTGAGCGTTACCTACGTTTTAAAGACTATATGAAAGACTTTCCTGAAGTGATCGGTGATGGTGGAGAGTTCGAAACCGCCTTCAATCGATGGGTGAAAGATGTGGATTTATTGATCGCATCGGGTGAGTCTGACCCAAACTTCCAACAGCGCCGTAATCAAGAAAACGAATCATTTTCTAATGTAAGGAATATATTAGATAAAGCTGGTGAAGCACTTTTGAAACGGTTTGAAGAGTTGGATATAAAGGTTCGCTCAGATATAGATTTTATGTTGAAGGTTACAGTTGCCGTAGTGCTTATTGTTTTAGGACTAGCATTAACATTCAGTTACTTGATTCCTAAAAAACTTGCAAAAGATGTGAATAGTTTAATTAGACGAGTGAATGAAATTGCATCTGGTGATGGAGATCTTACCGCGCGTCTTGATAGCAGCTCTCGTGATGAGTTTGGTGACTTGGCTCAGGCATTCAATATCTTTGTTGGCAACCTGCAAGAGCTAATTAAGAATATTCTGCAGCAGGTCAATGGTTTGAATGGCCTAACAATAAAATTATCTGAGTCATCAGAGCAATCGAAAATGATTAATGAAAATTTAAATCTCTCAACAGACTCGATAGTGAGTGCTGTTCATGAAATGTCATTAGCAAATAAAGAAATGGCTCAAGTTGCAACGAACTCAGCATCTGAAGCTGATCGAACTGCAGAACTCGCTGGTAGAGGTATGGATGTAGTAAAGCGTGCAGATCTCCGTATCAATGCTCTTAGTAAAGACATGGAACGTGTTTCTGACTGTTCAACCACACTTCAGCAGAATGCAGATAATATTGTTTCCGTATTAGATGTGATTAGAAATGTAGCGGAGCAAACAAACTTATTAGCACTTAATGCCGCCATCGAGGCGGCTCGAGCGGGCGAGCATGGCCGGGGGTTCGCTGTAGTGGCTGATGAAGTCCGTTCTTTAGCAACTAGAACGCAACAAAGTACTGATGACATTAATCAGATTATTGGACAATTACAGCAAGCTGTATCCGACTCATCTACAGCGATTGGTCATGGCACATCAAATGCTAACGATACTGCTGAGTCTTTCGAAGAAACCAGAGATGTTTTTCTCAATATTCAGCAGTCATCTGATCGTGTTAATGAAATGGCAACGCAAACAGCCTCCGCTACAGAAGAACAAACGGCTGTGGGCGATGAAATTAGTAAAAACCTGCATGGCCTTAATGAGCAAACTGAATCTGCTAGCCAAGTAGCGGAGGTAGGCGACCAACTATCTCATGAGATCCAAGACTTTTCAGAATCTATGGCTACATTAATGAGTCGTTTTAAGGTGTGATGTATGCTTTATATTGGGCTCTGAAAAGACTAGTTCTGATAAGGTATTGATTTTTTTAGTCATTTTTAAAAAACTCCAAAA
>CALCCU010000205.1 GCA_937900515.1 uncultured Gammaproteobacteria bacterium
AAAATGAAATATATCCTGTTGTTTTAATTGAAAAATCAATAATTACAAACATCATGCAGTATTAACTTAATAAAGAAAGCAACTCTTTGACGTGAGACAATCATTTCATTGTCATGAAGACTCGATATAAAGTCTTCAAAAATTTAAACGTCGACATTTTAACACTAACTCATGCTAATGATCGAACTAGACTCAGATTTCACCTAATCCCCAACCTGATAAATCTTACTTTTTTGATCTGGATTAAACACTTTACGATGCCAAAACTCATTCTCCTTAATAAGCCTTTTGATGTACTCACACAGTTCACCGATGAAGACGGTCGTAAGACCTTAAAGGACTTCGTCAGTATGTCTGGTGTTTACCCTGCAGGTAGATTAGATAGGGACAGCGAAGGTTTAGTACTGTTAACCGATTCAGGCCCATTGCAACACCTCATTAGTGACCCCAAACACAAATTAGAAAAGACATACTGGGTTCAAGTAGAAAAGGTCCCTTCTGATGATTCACTAGAACAACTCCGTAACGGTGTGGAATTAAAAGACGGCCTGACACGCCCCGCTAAAGCAGAATTAATAGAAGCGCCTACAGTTTGGGATCGCACGCCACCGATTAGAGAGCGCCAATCTATTCCAACACAATGGATTGAGCTCAAAATAACTGAAGGTAAAAATCGACAAGTTCGCCGTATGACAGCTGCTATTGGTCACCCAACACTTCGTCTCATTCGTTATGCCATTGGTGACTGGACGCTGGATAATATCGCAAGTGGAGAATGGCAACAGGTTTCGGTGCCCGCTTCTATTCTGTCCATGATAAAATCATCAAATGATTTGGACTCCAAGAACTACCGTCGCCGCGATAATCGAACAAAACAATCAATTTCTGATCGTCGAGGAAGAAATAAACGGAAAAATGACGATCAACCAGCCCGCCGGTCATCTCGAGTCAGGCGAAAGCCTAATTGACGCTGCCATTAGAGAAACCCGTGAAGAGACAGCGTATGGATTCAAGCCTGAGGCAATCGTCGGTATCTATCGCTGGTTTCATGAAAAGTCAGGTGAAACCTATATGCGTTTTTGCTTTAGCGGTAGTGTGAGTGATCACGATGTAAACCAAAAACTCGATGAAGATATACACCAGGCACTTTGGTTAGATTACAATGAGTTACTTAGCAGAAAAACTGAATTTCGTAGTCCTCTCGTGATGGACTGCTTTAATGATTACCGAGCGGGACAGCGTTATCCCCTTACTATACTGAAAAATTAATTATGTCAGAACAAAATAAAGTCGTAGTCGGTCTTTCCGGCGGTGTAGATTCATCTGTTGCAGCCTTATTGCTTAATCAACAAGGTTACGATGTTGAAGGGCTATTCATGAAGAACTGGGTAGACTTTGCTGAAGAAAGTGAATGTACTATCGAAGAAGATCGTGGCGATGCTCAGTCTGTTGCAGAGACAGTGGGTATTCCTTTTCATGAAGCAAACTTCGCCATGGAATATTGGGACTTTGTTTTTAAACATTTTCTTGATGAATACAAAGCAGGACGTACACCAAACCCTGATATTTTGTGCAATCGTGAAATAAAATTTAAAGCATTTTTAGATCACGCCTTACAACTAGGTGGTTATAGAATTGCCACAGGGCATTATGCGCGTGTTGAAGAGCGTGACGGCAGCTTCCATCTTTTAAAAGGCTTAGATCATAATAAAGATCAAAGTTACTTCCTTTATACACTCGGGCAAGATCAACTCTCTCGCACTCTATTTCCTTTAGGAGAACTCCCTAAACCAGAAGTGCGCCGCATTGCAGAGCAAGCTGGTTTTATCACTCACGATAAAAAAGACAGCACGGGAATTTGTTTTATTGGTGAACGCCGTTTTAGAGAATTTCTAGGTCGTTACATCCCAGCTCAACCAGGTGAAATGCAAACACCTGAAGGTGAAGTCATAGGAAAACATTCAGGCCTAATGTATTACACATTAGGGCAACGCCAAGGTTTGGGTATTGGTGGCCGTAAAGATAGTAGTGGTGAACCTTGGTTTGTTGCTGGCAAAGATATGGACAACAAAATCCTATATGTCGTTCAGGGCGATCATCCTTGGCTACATAGTCAATCCTTAAAAGCGGAACAACTTTCTTGGGTTGCAGGTCATCCACCATCATTTCCATGTAAAGCAACGGCAAAAACACGTTATCGCCAACCCGATCAAAACTGCATAATCAGTCAAGATGATGATGGCAAAGTTCACGTTGAGTTTGAACAATCCCAACGTGCCGTTACACCTGGTCAATCTGTCGTTTTCTATTTAGATGATGACTGTTTGGGAGGCGGAATAATCGTAAGTACGGATGCGCCAGGTATTCATCCATGAGTGAAGTTGCTTCATCGAGAGAAACTGATCGCGTGATTGCATTAGCAGCACTGATGCAGTCCGTATCACTTGTTCAACAAATCGCTGAAACGGGTCAGTTTAATCAGTCAGATTTCGAAACATTACTGAATAGCTTACTCGCAACCGATGCGACCAGTACAGAAGCCGTTTACGGTGGATTAGGACATTTAGCTTCTGGTTTAAAAACACTTAATCAGCAGCTTTCAAAAGATAAAAGCCAAAAGGAAGTAGCCCTACTTCGTTACACCATTAACTTACTCCACCTAGAACGTAAATTGGCTAAACGGCCAGCCATGATGGACTTAATCAGTCGTGAAATAGATCAGGCACCACAGCAAATTGAATACTTTGGTGATATCAACAATCCGCAAGTTATAGCCCGACTTGCCGATATTTATCACCGAACTATTAGTGAGTTAAGCCCTAGAATACAAGTCCAAGGTAACCCAACATTTTTACAGCAGGCTGATAATGTAAATCGTATTAGAGCCTTATTACTCTGTGGAATAAGAGCAGCTATTCTATGGCGTCAAAAAGGCGGGCGTCGTTGGCAGTTTATTTTTCAATCAGGAAAAATACTTAAACTTGCCACGTTACTTCAGCAGCGTAATAACGACTAGTAGTAGACTCAAAATTAAACAAGCACTCTTCCCAGCGTCATATAACGCTATCAACTGATTATTTTATTTGCCACTATTCAGCAGTATCCGTAAATTCTATATTCGACAAGACAACTTGGTTTCTGCCCGCTGCTTTAGCATCATAAAGAGCCATATCAGCAGCCTTTAATAAATCTGCCTTATCTATTACGGCACACTCTACATATGATGCACCAAATGAGGCTGTCACTTGCGGCAGAGCTTTACCGGCATATAAGAGTTCTAACTCACTGACATGCTTGCATAATTCTTCTGCACGCTGTACTACTCTAAACTTATCACTTTCAGGCATAATGATAATGAACTCTTCACCACCGTAACGACAAACCACATCACTACTTCTAAAGCTGCTCGTTAATAACTTTGCAAATTCAACCAACACAATATCACCAGCGTCGTGGCCATATTTATCATTAAACGCTTTAAAATGATCGATATCTGCCATTATTACACCAAGGCCTTTTTTACTGCGGGCACAACGGTGAACTTCTCGCTCGAGGCTTTCTTCCATATGTCGGCGATTAAAGAGCATGGTCAACGGGTCACGAACTGATTGAGAACGTAAGGCTTCACGGAGTTTTAAGCTCACTAGTGATAATGCAAGATTATCAGCGGCTATCTTAATCAATCTTTTTCTCGATTCTAGGTAGTACGCTTTATCAGCATCTTCTTTATGGGTCTCGTCAATCTCAACATGTAACATTCCAAGCATCTCACCTTGAGCAATTATAGGCTCACAGATGTAATTCAAGGCATTATCTTCAACATGGCGACAACGTAAGCGATCATCGTTATCTAAGGCTGCATGTTCTCGACCTTGTCGTAGCGACCAACAATCATCTGGATCAATAACTGCTGCACTTTTAATTTCCTTTTTCCCCCAAACAGTCATAGATTCGACTAAGGTTTTCTGCTCATTAAAAAGGTATAACGCTCCAGTGCAGTCTGGAAAAATTTGTTCTGAATAATATGAAACAATCGGATAGGTTTCATCAATTGATCGACATACTTGTAAGTATGAATTTAGTTTATTAATTAAATTCATTTCTTCGTTATAGAGTGTCAATTCATCATGAGATTTTTTAAGCTCATCTTCTGATAACTTTTGTTCTGTAATATCCGTTGAAGAACCGACAAAACCAGCAAACTTGCCTAGATTATCAATATAAGGCTCACCATGATCGATGAAGTGACGGTATTCACCATCACGTCGTCTTAAGCGGTATTCCATAGTGAAGGGTTTAAACGTGTCAAACGCATCTTTGAAAACAGTAAGACAGTCTTCTTTATCTTCGGGATGAAGTGCTCCAAACCAAGCTTTGCCTCCCTGTTTTTCTACTTTATCTCTACCAATAAAGTTCTTATATTGATTATTGGTAAAAATCACATTACCAACAATATCCGTCAGCCATAGTGTGACGGGAGCATCTTCAGCAAGTGTCTTGAAATTAATACTATTCACAGTTAGAACAGATGGTTCTGTACTTGATTCTTTATCAACCTTATCACTCATTATTAACGCTAGCCCCGAAGTACCTGTATTTAAATTACAAAAATTTACAATTTATCGATAATAGCAATATCTAGGAGTTTCTCCTAGTCCCAGCCTATAAGTAGTAAAAGTATTTACTTATCTTCTGGCTTACTCCTATTAACAGGCATTAGCCACTCAGCCTTAATACTTGGAAAAGCACTAATAATCGATACCAATAATGCAGAAAAGTAAGGCAATGACTGTACAAGCAAGACCAGTACCCACAGCAACATATCAAGGGTATCAATTGGCAGGGTGAAATAAATTGCTGCTGCTGCACTCCAAAGGGCGAGCATAATTAAACTCTCTTCAGATGCCGCCCCAATTGCTTTAACTAGAGCCACGGACTTTTCTAACTTAGGAGTTCTTACAAAGGGACGACCATCAGTTAATAAACCCAACCACATTGCTTTTGCTATAGTGTGGGACAATGCAAGACCAGAAATTGCAGCTGCAACTGTTTCTCTTAATGAGCCTACAATCTGTACGCCATGGTATAGATAAATTACTTTCGCGATCTTAAATGTAAATAAAGTCAGCGGTAGAATTGAGAATATCACTAAAGGTGGATCGATTTTTTCAGGCATTAAAATGATTGCTAATGACCAAAGTAATGCCGCGAAATTGAAAAGTACGTTGAAACCATCAGCTATCCATGGAAGCCAACCTGCAATAAAGTGATAGCGTTGGCCTGTAGTTAATTGACTTGATTTAGTCCCCAGTAACTCGGAACCATGATGACGTAGTATTTGCATAGCACCGTACGCCCAGCGGAAGCGCTGCGTCTTATAATCAGCAAAGCTATCTGGCATAACACCTTTACCATAACTTTTTGAGGTATAAACTGCTTTATGTCCTTCAGAAAACACCATAAATCCTAATTCAGCATCTTCAGTAATGGTTGTTTCGCCCCACCCACCGACTTTCTCTAATGTTTCTCTGCGTACCATTGTCATAGTGCCATGTTGAATAATGGCATTACGTTCATTACGAGTCACCATTCCAATATGGAAAAAACCACGATATTCTGCAAAGCACATTGCTTTAAAAGCATTTTCAGTTGAATCACTATAATCTTGAGGCGCCTGAACAATAGCAACATCTGCATCACTGAACTGTGGAACAAGATCTCGCAACCAAGTTGATTCAACACAATAATCACTATCTATAACAGCGATTACCGTTGCTTGCTCTGCTGTTTCAGCTAGTGCAAAGTTTAAAGCACCCGCTTTAAAACCTGCTAAAGGAGATTTATGAAAGAAACGGAACCGTTCACCTAAGGCTTTACAATGCTGCTCTACAGGCTTCCATACTTTGTCCTCTTTAGTATTATTATCTATAACAAGTACTTCGTAATACGGATAATCAAGTTGAGCTAAAGCATCGAGTGTTGCTTTCAACATCTCAGGTGGTTCGTTATAAGCAGGAACATGAATTGATACCATAGGTAGCTCATGATCTGGTACGTGAATTAATTTAAGCTCACGACGACGTCCTTTTACCCATAATGTTTCAGCCCACTCATGTGCTTCAATTAATAGCACCATGATGACACCTAACATGCCAATCATCATTACCAGTCCTACTACAACACCACTCACCGTCATATATTGGCGTGAATAATCGTAGGCAATCCAAACAACTACTGTGGTTAACAGGTATGCGATCATCGCTAAAAATATTCGGCCACGTCGGTTTAGAGAAACAGAATCCGTTAATAAAAAAGCAAAAATAATAGCTGCGAGAGCAATAGATATAGTTGCTAATGTTTGCCATTGAGGGAGGCCCACTATAGGTTTTACAAACTCGAACTTTGCTTGTCGCTCAACGTTATAAACACCCCAATAGGCCCCAACATCACCTTCAAGCTCTCGCTTCCAAGGCTGATCGAATGCCTCCATCAAATAATAGATATAACCTTCTTGTTCGGCTCTATCAATGAATCGTCGTAAAAACTTTGCCTGTTCAGCTTCGCCAGCTATTGCCGAACTCCTCGTTCGACCATGACTAGGCCAGCCTACCTCGCCAATTACTATTTTTTTATTGGGAAACAACGTCTTTAGTTGATTCATCTTATCAATGATGTATTCAACAGCAATATCGTTATCAATACCCTCCCAATAAGGCAGCATATGAACTGCTATATAATCAACATAATTAGCTAATTCAGGATGTTCAACCCATACATGCCATGGTTCAGCAGTACTTACAGGAACCTCAAGTTCAGCACGCACATGATCTAAGTACTGGCCAAGCTGACCAATTGGTACATCATTACGGAGGATCACTTCATTACCAACAATCACCCGTACTACATTACTTCTATTCTGATCGGCAGTTTTAATCAGCTTATTGACTTCGACTAAATTCTGGTCAAGCCGAGAGTCAATCCATCCACCTAAGGCAACATTAATAGCATACGGCTTAGCTAAAGCAGGCACTTCACTCAGTGGACCATCTACCGTGTAGGTACGTATAGCATGGGTTTTACCTGCTAATAAAGCAATGTCTTCTTCAATTTGTTCTGATGAGGATATCCGCCCTACAATAGGGTTGTGCTCTTCTCGCATAGGAGAAAATGAAAAACCTTGGATCATTTCAGGCCAGCTAGGCTCTATTTCAGGCCTATTGATATAGGCTAAAAAGCCATAGGTAACGGTTGCAACGATCAATGCAATAACGATATTAATGCGTATCATTAATATTAAAAACCCTTTCTAAATATATAAACTGCTAGAACTATCAGTTTGGCTGAATATTTCAG
>CALCCU010000206.1 GCA_937900515.1 uncultured Gammaproteobacteria bacterium
TATCGAACACCGCGAGCAGCCGTGTCCGAATTCAGTCGCTTTTTCAGTTAAGCTTGATCTGTTTCTGCTCGCAAGTAATTACTAATATCCACTTCATCTAATTGCTCTGCCGGTAAGAAGCGTTTGGCATAGTCTAAATACACACCCGACTTTAAAAACAGCTCAAATACCTCGATATCTACGTGTTGTCTTTGTGCCATTTTATGCAGAATATCCAGCGCCTGACTGATTGGTTTAGCTTTCTTATAAGGCCGGTCTGCTGCCGTTAAGGCTTCAAAGATATCAGCCACCACCATAATGCGTTCAGGTATGGATAAATCATCCGCTGATAACTTACGTGGGTAGCCTGTGCCAATCATCGTTTCATGATGGGTTGAGGCATAACGTGGCACATTACGAAGCTCTTCTGGAAATGGCAGGTTTTCCAGCATCTTGATGGTGCTGATAATATGTTCGTTTATTTTAAAGCGGTCTTCATCTGCCAAAGTGCCTCGCTTGACCGATAGATTGTGCACCTCTCCCATATTATAAAGATACTTAGGCACGTCCATTTTTATACCTAATTGAGGGTCAAATACCATTTCACGATCGCGTGCTATTAAGTGTTGTTGTTTATCAGCTAATAAAGACTCGGTGACTGGGAGTGTTTCTTGCTCTGAGCTATAACGCGCTAATTCAATATGAGATAAACCTAAGCGATCATCAAAATAGCGCTGCCATGTCATTTCAGCAAGTTGCTCAATACGTTCAACATCTTCATCTGACATAAATTCACCGCCAATGTTGGCATTAGCAATAAAGGCAAACTCTTCTTGTAGCTGCTGTTGTTTTTGCTGTTTTGCAATTAACAAGGCTGCTTGATCACTATCGTTCTCAGTAGATTGAATAAGATAATCAATTTCAGCATCACGCCATAACACTTCAAAACGCATTCGAATTTCATGAATACGATTATAGTTGGCTTCTAATTTGGTGCCTTTATCAATGATATGTTCGGGCGTAGTAATCTTGC
The DNA here is from genome assembly GCA_937900515.1 of uncultured Gammaproteobacteria bacterium. Lineage (GTDB taxonomy): Bacteria > Pseudomonadota > Gammaproteobacteria > Nitrosococcales > Methylophagaceae. Next base: position 1,013 of record CALCCU010000206.1, read on the forward strand.
CACAATCATGTAACCACGCCGCCACTTCAAATTCACGCCATTGTTGTGCCGTATCGAAAGTAAAGGACTCAAAGATGCCTGACTTGGCCTGATTAGCTTGGCGAATCAACATAAAAGCTAGCTCCGGCACACGTTCACAGTGTCCTGCAGTATGCGGTGACTTATCATCGATCGCTTGTGCAATTAGCTTGATAAAAGCATCTAACAGTTGTTGCTGTGCGAGCTCATGTTGCTGGATTGAGCTGGACATATCCCCCATTGAGAGCGCAAGCCCATGTATTTCTTCAATCCGGCTATCCACATTGCCCACGGCATCAAAACGGCGCTGTGCGATATGTTTACTATCAATGGCAAGCTGACGAATTGGTTTAACAAAAGGACCCGCCAAAAGCCATGCTAACGGCAATAGACACAGTAATACGGCTGCGGTAATCATAATAGCATCGATGACTTTAGCCACACCTGTAGATAAAACATTACTGACTGGCGTAACAATGGCAAAAAAATCTTGTCGATCATTATGCTCGCCGAATGGTGTGACATAGGCGTAATAGTCGGTGCCATGTAAATTGGTAGTAACTAGGTTTCTTACTCCCCCTTGTTGTGCCATTTTAATCAGCTTTTTATAGGGAATAACACCAAGGTGAGAGTATTGGTTATTTTCTTTTGGAAACCATTTTTCTGCCAAAGCTTGTTGGTACTCAGGCCCTAGTTTAGATAAGGCTTCATTGAATAATAATTTCAATTCTGGCTTGGAACTGTTCAAAAAGAAATGCAAGGTTTCGGGTAGTTTCACTTCACCAAATTCAAGCGGTGAGTTAATAAATACATCATCAATGAAAAACTGACGTGCGGTGTAATTTAATCCAGCAGTTATGTCGATAGCGGCATCGACTTTACCGGTACTGACAGCATCAAACATAGCTCTTACATTAGCGACTTTTATAATTTTGATTGTCGGGAAATGTTCTTGAAGATGATTGGCTAATAACCATCCATCGGGTATTGCGACGGTTTTTCCTTGTAGTTCATCAATATGATGTATTTGTTTTTGGCCTTTTACTGTTAAGGTTCCATAAGGAACACGTAGAAATTCACCTGTTAATTCTCCTACCCATTCCTTAGTTCGCTCATAATAAACAGGTTGTAAGACATCTAAATCCTTATCCACAAACATCTGAGCCATATCGTTCCAAGCTAAGCCGTTTACATAGCGAATTTCAATCCCTGTCATCTGTGAAATATAGTTCAATACATCAATACTGTATCCATAAGGTTCGCCCGAGACTGCAAAGTTAATGGGCGGCCAATCGATTTCGTTAGATACCATCAGATAAGGCGTTTTTTCAACGACCTTTTGTTGCTGCTTAGTCAGCGTCATCTTAGGGGCTGTAGGTAGCGGCCTTTGATTATCAGGTTGTTGATTAGATGCTACCAATTCACCACGTTCATTAAACAAATACATTTCAGAGTCAATCGGTGTTTTGATCGTTTTTAAATATTCTGAAATAGACGACAAGGTAATATCAATGCCAAATACGGCATTATTTTGGGGTATTTTGATTGAGTAGGTTTCACCTGGAATTTGCAACTGTTGAAACAAATAAGGGGGTGTTTTATGCACTTTATCCTGAGTAGCACTGACAAACCAAGGTCGGTGTTTTGATTTAAAATCATCATTAATAGTGCGTGTAGTTCTTAGTTTTAACTGGCTATCCACAAATTGCATGATGCGTTGACGTTTGTTCTCATCACTATTTATTTTGATAATAACCCAGCGATCAGACGGTTCTGCCTGTAAAGCAAAACGTGTTTGTGGATCAGCATCAAGGTTAACAATGCCAAAGTAGTCACCATTTTCAAATCCAACATACATGGCATGAAATAAGGGGTTTTGCTTCATCTCTTCTATGAATAGCAGTCGTGATTCATCGCTCAGTGTTTTATCACTATCAAAACGAAGATATTTAGCCATGACACGTGCCGATGAAGATGCTCTTTCATCTACTTCTTTTAGATATGCTTGAGTTGAATCACTGGTATTTTCAAATAAGCTTAACGTCGTTTCAACAGCCAAATTTCGACTAAAAACATACTGCAAACTAATTGCAACCGTTGCGGTCACCACTGTTGCTAATAAAAAGAAACCGATGACAACTGTATGAATAGATAAACGCATACGCTTCAACATCACAGAGGTGTATAGAACACGCAGTGGTTTCGGAAGTTTAATGGTCATTCTTTGGTTTCCATTTCATGCACATTACGATGCAGTCTCTCCTGCGATAAAAATTGGTATAGGGATAATGGTCATTGTACTCGTGTATTAAGAAAATGACCGTGTAATGATTTCAATGATAAGTATAATGAATGGTTTTAATTCACACTAAAAGCAACTATGACATTAAATGACTTTATACAGAAACTAGCCCAAAGCCCTGAACAAATAGAATTCAGCGACACCATGGATGTTATTGATGACAACTATGACTTTGCGCCAGCTAAATTCACTAATGGTGATACCGTAAATGAAGAAAATGAAAATAACGGTTCATGCAAAATATTTGCATTTGGCTTAGTAAACAGTTTATCTAAACAGCAAACATTGGCTTGCTTTGGCCAGTATTACCGTGAAGATGTGCTCGAACACCCTGAGAATGATGATCATCAAAATATTCGCAATTTCATCAAATCAGGCTGGGATGGTATTCATTTTAGTAGTGCTGCCTTACTAGAAAAATAAAGCCATAAAAAAGCCTAGGGCGATATACTCGACCTAGGCTTTTATTAATAAAGGCTTTAACTTACGCTTATAACAATACGCGTTCGATACCGCCTTCTTTGGCATCATCAATGAACTTCTGCTGCCATCCATCACCTAATAAATTATTAGCAACTTCAACAACAATATAATCCGTATCAATACCGGTATCTTCACTATAACGTGATAAACCTTGCTGACAGGCTGGGCATGAGGTCAACATTTTCACATTACCGCCCACTGCTTTATCTGCACCCGTTAGTTCTTGAATACCTTTAGTAATCTCTTCTTCTTTACGGAAGCGCACTTGCGTCGCAATATCAGGTCTTGCAACGGCAAATGAACCTGACTCACCACAACATCGATCATTCAATGTCACTTCTTGCCCTAATAAAGTCTCAGCTACATTAGTAGATTGATACGTTTTCATCGGCGTATGACACGGCTCATGATAGAGATATTGCGTTCCTTCAATACCTTCCATCTTGACGCCTTTTTCCATTAGATATTCGTGAATATCTAATAAGCGACAACCTGGGAAGATCGACTCAAACTGATACTTCAATAATTGATCCATACACGTACCGCACGACACGATAACGGTCTTAATATCCATATAATTCAATGTGTTTGCCATTCGATGGAATAAGACTTGGTTTGCCGTTGAGATTTCTTGCCCTTTAGCAAGATCACCACTCGATGTTTGTGGATAACCACAACATAAGTAACTTGGTGGCAATACGGTCTGTGTTCCTACTTCATATAACATCGCCATCGTCGATAAACCAACTTGGCTAAACAAACGCTCAGAACCACAGCCAGGGAAGTAGAACACGGCATCCGAATCTTCTGTAACTTTTTTAGGATCTCGCAAGATAGGAATCATCTTATCGTCTTCTACACCTAACATGGCACGAGTGGTCTGCGAAGGCATTCCTGTTGGCATCGGTTTCTTCATGAACTGAACCACTTGTTCACGAATAGGTGTTTTACCGGTTGTAGGCATCGGTTTTTTCTTCTTGCCACCTAATAAACCAAGTGTTTTGAATATCTTATGTCCAATATTTTGTGCTGCATAACCCCACTGAATCATACCTTTATGCATTAACTTAATGGTCAAAGGATCCGTAGCATTTAAATATGCCATTGAAGTCCATGTGCCAATATTAGGATTACGCTTACCTTGATTCTTCAAGATATTACGTAATTTAATAGTCACATCACCAAAGTCAATATTCACTGGGCAAGGATTTAAACAACGATGACATACCGTACAGTGATCTGCCACATCATTCATCTCAGTAAAGTGACGTA
>CALCCU010000207.1 GCA_937900515.1 uncultured Gammaproteobacteria bacterium
GATTATCTCTTGTGGGTCTATAGCATACTCATCTAATAGTATCGGTATGGCACGCCTAAACAATTTATATGCAAGATAGATGATTAGAATCGCTACGCCAAGAGCACATACTCGATCAGCCCACGCATAGCCTCTGGCAGATAATTGCCAGCGACCAATGACAACACTGGTAATTAGAACATCGGCAAATGTGTGTGTTGCATCTGCATACAAAATATCTGAATCTAGTCGCTTGGCCCACATGTGCTGCCAACTGGTCACAACTATATTTATGACCAGGACACTAAGCATGATAACGAGTTCAATGCCACTGGATGAGACTTCGGTGTCTTCTTTCTTGATAGCATTGAGGGCCAGTTCAAAAGCTAATACAATCAATATCGATGCTAAAATGAAAACAGCCAGAGTCTCAAACTTCCTATGGCCGTAGGGATGCTTTCTATCAGCAGGCAAGCTGGAGAAATGCATGACTATCCATGCAATAAGATTGTTCGTTAAATCCGTTAATGAATGGACGGCATCAGCCAGTATTGCCATGGAACCAGTAGACAGGCCGATGACGGTTTTGCAAATTAAGACTAACAGATTGGCTGATCCTTCAATTAGGATTATGCGTCTCACCTGGTTATCTCTTTTTGCGTTATCGACCATATCTCTTGAACGCTCTTTACCAGACCTATTTAACTGCTTTAACTGTCGGAAGATTGAGGTGAGCAACAAGGCCTCCGAGAACCAACTGATCCAGTTCTAGTGATCCCCGGTTCATTTCAGCAATCTTGGTTCTATCCCGTTTTCACGGACACTGAGTTAAGAGCGAGTGGATCTGTTTTTTTTAATAGCTTACGCTTTTTCCTCTCATTGTGAAATCGTTCGATGTAATCAAAGATATCTGCCCTGACTTCTGCTTGAGTCTGGTAGTGGAAACGTTACCTCCTAACCCTCAATGTATGCGCACCTTAATACCGCTTTGAGTTGCGGTTTCAATCGGTCGATGCAACATCTAATCTCTATCTTAGTCTGACCTGAACGGCAGCAAACGGCTGCCATTAGCAGTCATTCATCTTCCTTCAGAGTGATTTTTTTTAAAGATGTGACACATTCACGTTTAACTCTAAATCAGCTGGGTATTTATTGATTATTGTCAAAGAAGTGGTTAGTGACCCGCATATAAAATATCCACCAACATATTTCCTCCTTCTAAAGTATCTGTTCGCCCAGCCCCTCAATCGCTGGGCATTTTTTTGCCCATCAACTTGACCGAAAACAGCCATTGCGGCAAGAAGCGGCACCTCATTAAACACAGATAAACGGTTCTTAATTATTTATGAGCGGTATATTTTAATTGACTATCGGTATTTTTATACTATTTTTATAGTTAACCGAGGCAATCATACAAAAATATCAATTATTCATACCATATTAGGAGAATATACAGATGTTGAGTCGAAAAAAACAAATAGAAGATCTCAATTCAATTCCGCTCTTCAATAGAAAGAAAAATCAATTTAAATCAAAAATTGACTATGGGGTACGCATTGACCATATGCATTGCTTCCACAAAAAAGAGGTACAGGAATATAGGATAAATAAGTCTTCGTATGAACCAAGATGCACAGTATGCGGATTGCGGTTGACCGAATATCGCACTCAGATTCAATATGAAACGATGGAATTACCTGCTTATAAGGATGTCAAGTAATGGTAATGCTTGCCAGTCCAAATACTAACCAGGCTTACACCTATGCAATGAGTGCTATAAAGAAGAGAAATAATAAAATGAATAACTATTCAGACATGACGATACATATCACTCAAGACCTACTTCCAGATCACCAACAAAGACTTGAAGAAGAGATCAGAGTACTTGAAGGCGTAACCGCAGCACGTTTCAATTATGAAATGAAGCACTGGTTTAATGTGCTTTATGACCCGGAGTCGATAACCCCGTGGGAGATTCTTAAACGAGTGAGACAGTTGGACGAAGATGCCATCTTTTTCTGAAAACATGAATGTTAAAGAACATTTTAATTCCCCGTGAAATGTACGTGTTAATACGTATATAACCGTGCAGTTCGAATTTATATAATTGAGCCACTACCTCCTTAAGTAGTTAATGAATGCCCATCTTGGGAGGTGGGCATTGATAATTTGCTTATCCACTTTGCCCAGTTCTCATCAAGCTGGGCATTTTTTATTCCCTTATAAAAAGTATGTATTTTTATATATTGGCATATAAGCATAAAATGAAATTGCTGGAATTATATTGATTCTGGTTACTGTCTCGGTGCGGTATTTCTGATTTCAGTGAGGAGGCTATTATGGAATATGTGTTTGATGCTTTCACTTTATGGGCTGGCCGTTTAGTTTTTCTTGGTGCTATTCTGTTGGCTTTAGTGTTTATTGGTATCGGTGTCGCCAACCTCTCTATATATTTAATGAAGCTGTTCAAAGGTAATAATAGACAAGCTACCTAGCTATAGAGAGAAATGCTTTTAGATGTGGGTATGTATTTTGCCCTTTGGTAGTCTTTTGCGACCAATAAAACAGAAGGAATCAGCCTTGTGATATACGGAGTTTTACCCCATAAATTTACGCTAATACTTTAGTATATTATTATGTATTTATATTCTTCCTTTCGCGTTGTTACACCATTTGTTTATAACTATGAATAGGAGATCGTCATGAAAAAAACTATGATGTTTGTTGCCCTCTCATTGATCGCGAGTTCAGCATCGGCGTATGACAAAGGCGTGGCCAGTAGCTACGAGCAATATTTTGCTCCCTTTGCCGGAAAAGAAACTTCGACTGCCCTGCAACTAATTAAGCCCAATGACTTTGTAAAAGCCATTAAGAAAGGTGACAAGATGTTTGTGTTGGATGTCAGGACACCGGGTGAGACAGCTATTGTTGGCATGACTCTCCCTAACAGCGCAGCTATTCCAATGGATCAGGTATTCAAGCCCGCCAACCTTGCACTTATCCCAACAGACAGATATGTTGTGGTCGTATGCCAGGGAGGTGTTAGGGCAATGGCGATTAGCACCGCATTAAGACATGCAGGCTTTAGCAACATCTATGTGTTAAAAGGTGGTGCAAAAGAATTGGTGAAATACACTAACCAGAATACTGTGTACTAAAGCTAGCTGGGCGGATGCCTTCTTGAAGGCTCCGCCTAATTAAACCTGCTACTGCTTCCCAGATGTCACTAGCGAATCCCCGCTTGGGGTCGATAGCCAACCTTTACACTCAACTCAACCTCAGCCTCACTTGAACGGCCATAAACGGTCAATTTCAAGCAGCTAACTAAACTTCAATTCACTATCTACAGTCATTCAAAATCAAACCACCATGAAACTGAATTTCACCTTTAAGAATACTCTTCAGAAATTCACACCTAAAAGGATATGCGTGAAATTTCCTGGATCATCTGGTAAGGCTGCAAACTTCGCAATGGAAAAACAATGTATACATCCAGCAACCAACACAAAACCCCAGTACGGCCTCAAGCCAAGTCAATACGAAACAGATACCTAGCACGGCAATCACATAATTTGGCATATCCAACCACCAAAATGTCATACAACACACGCCCAGCAGAGCACCCAATATCCAGGCAAATCGCTTGGGTTTGGTTGGTTTCCATGTTGGCTTCATACGTATAGTAATTAATGTTCCCAAAAATCCGGCAGGACTAAGTGGTGTGAGTCCAAATTTTGCAGCAACCAACATGTCGAAAATCACAAATGGTCCCACATAACGAATCGGATCTAGTTCTGGCCATGCAAGCATAATAAAAATCGTGACCGACGAAACGATATTCAACAAACCCGCACGCGCCCTCGTCGCCGTTTCGTTGATCATCAGGCCACAGCCCTCAGGGTCTGGCTGCCCCATCGCCCACCAGGGTTGTGTAAAAAAATTATGATACTTTAACTGTTCACTCATAATACACCTCCAATATGATTTCAGAGATATTTTTAAAATGCGGATTTTTTATAAGTGCTATGGTGGTTTTCTTGATTCGATGTAGCTGTCATTTGATTGACGTGGATGCAAGCCTGCTGCCGATATGAAATCGCAACTTATTGGCATAGCGATCCTTAAATACATCACCATTTATTATCATCCTCATGATTGTGATCCTTAAAATCTTTCGTGAAGGTGGGGGCGAAGACCATATAGATGACCACCATGATAGACATTATCAGGTTGTGTGCATCATCAAACTCGTTGGGATGTATTAGGTATAGCTTCGTTAATAGGGTTGTAAATGCTTCGGCAAAAAGAAGAGAAAGGGCACAGAAAAGAATAGCAAATAGGAACCCTCGCATGATAGTTCAACACCTCATGCGAATAATAACTGCGCTTGTTGCAGATGCCATCATGTTAATGAACATGAGCCAAGTAAGACCACGGAGCGTTTATTTATCACACCACTATCACAAGCAGTGCGATGAATAGAAAATCTCCTTTATAGGCCAATCAACTCAGCATGACCTGCCATTTCACGAACCGCAGCTAGGAGAACGCCAGAATTCGTCTTATCTGGATTATATTCAACAATAACCAGATGACGCTTATCCTCTGGCATACTCACACTGACAACATCCTCCAAGCCACGTAGCGAGACCTCTACTTGATTGCGGATTTTATCGTTTATATCAGCATCAATATGGATCATTACATCAGCAAGTTTAATATCAGACATATGCCTTCTCCTGTAATTAATTATATTATTATTGTTTGATATGACTATAACACACAATATGTAGGTGTTTTATAAAATGTATTAGTGCTGCTGCAATAGGATTTAATAGTCATTACTCTACATCACCGTTTTGGGTCATCAGCAGCCCTCGAAACGGACCAGTATATTAGAGCCCCCTAAGAGACAGCTTCGGGTCGGTAGCAGACCTCTACGCTGGGCTACTCACTGAGCATGCCTGGACGGCAGCTTACGGCCAACTCCAGCCAATCACCACCAGATAATCAGACAATAAAAAACCCGCCGAAGCGGGCTTAAGAGAAGTGCTTTATTAGTAGAAGTTATGCAGACTTTCTTTTCTTTCGGGCAAATCCCATCGGTGGAAATTTTTTTCTACGGACTAGTGTCAGCATTGCGCAGTGGGATGTTGGGTTGCCTGTTAAGAAAACCGTCATCTTCAAGAACGCCCAATTTGGTCATATCTTGGTTAGTCATAACGCAGACTGACCTTTGATGCGGCTGGAGTCTTATGAATTTCATGTGCCAGCCAACTTTCAGCATTAGACGGTAGGTACGTTTTTGTGCTTTGTTCATATGTTGTAGCGGATCATCGGGTACAGGTTTTATCCCATTTCTTTTTTCTTCATGCCCCATAATTCATCCTGCATCTTTGGTTCATTAAATAATGACAATAGGTTAGCCACAGCATGCTATTTACCAAACCTGATAATCAAGTAAAAAAACCCCGTCTGCGAAAACGGGGGGATAAGAAA
>CALCCU010000208.1 GCA_937900515.1 uncultured Gammaproteobacteria bacterium
TAGTAAACGATGAAGCTTCCGTTGGTGCAGATGCTACGTTATTAAGGTTAGAAGTTGGGACTTCTGTTAAATTTGTCGGCGCTGTTGATTGTGGCTTCATTTCATATGTCGCAATAGTTGGAATGTCACCGACACCTGTATCTTGTTGAAAGTCTGGTCTAACGTGGAGAACGCCAGTAGAAACATAATAACAGCCATCAATAATCACATAACTTTGCAAAAGTCTGACATCAGTTGCTTCCCAGAATTGAGAGTCTAAACCATCGCATTGAAGTGACTCAATACAGTTGCCTGAACCGTCGTCTTCTTCACCAGAAGGACACGAAGATTCGAGCCAAGCCCAAACCGACTTTGTAGATTGCAAAGCACCAGACGGTTGCCAGAATTTACATTTATGTGTAGTTGTGTATTTATTAGGGGAAGACCACAAGCCACCAATTGAACCAATTTCGACGGTATATGAGTCTATGTATTGTGCGCTACTTGTCTGCATTAGACGAGTGTATTCATAATCGCAAGTGGCTTGCACAGTACTAAAATGACTCGCATAGCTTGTGCTGTACTGCCATACGTCAGCAAAGGATAAAGAAGGCATCAAAAAAAGGGCTATCACTAGCCCTCTTAATGATACTGACTTGAAAAGATCTAATACCATGCAATTCGCATCCCAACGATGAAGACATAAGCCAATAGAGCACCGAACAGGAGAGAAAACATCATGGTGTTAGACCTCGTAGACCGATTACAGTTTACGAGCTAAGCCGATGATGATACCAACAACAGCAAGACCGGCAACGATACCGATTACAACTGTCGCCACACCATGTGCAGAAGTTTCAGCAGCAGTCAAAGCAGCAGTTACGCCAACAGTGTCGATTGCAGCCATAGCAGAACCAGCAAAAGCACTTAAAGCAGTAAGAGCAGTTGCCGCCAATAGTTTAAATTTATTCATTTTATACGCTCCTTAATTTACGTATTTGATTAACAATAATGCCAGTGGTAAATCCAACGACAAAAAGAGAAATGACAGAGAAAAAGCCAAGCATAGCAACATCTCCATCAAAACCTCCAACCAGAAGCAACTCCAACATAGGAGCGCTATCTGGCGGAAGAAGGTAAGCATCAATATAAGATACAGTGCCGACACAAGAGCCTTGTGTGTCTATGGAACTGCAAACAGGTATTAACGCCATAATTTTTACTTAGATTCTTGTGCTGAATATATACCCGCACGATATCTGCGGGCATTGATTAGTTCTTTTAAGTATTTTTTGCTTGCTAATATCATGATAATTTTTCCAATTTTGAAAAGTCACAAGTACCAGCGCCATTTCTATCGACAGAAAATGCAGTGTCTAAAAGTTGATAATTTCCCTCTGGAAATGGTTTAGCGTTGTTGGCTTCGTTTTCGTCAGATGTAAAAGCCAAGTTAATATTAAATTTGTCAGGGTATTTACTATCGTCTTTAAACATAAGCGCTTGTTGCTCTGCTATATACCAGCGAGCAGTCGGGTCATTTTTATTAGGGAAAGAGCGAACAGGTAGTTTAAGTGATTTTTCAACTGTAATTTTCATGATAGATTCCGATTTATTTAATTAAGCGACTAAGCGCAAATGATTTGTGGCTGGCATAACATACCAATCAGGGACAGCCATTTCCTGAACAGCAATTTCTCTAACTTCTTTAATTCGAACAGCTGTGTGCTTAGTGGTGTCGCATTTTTCAGCTATGTCAATATGAAGTTTGCGAAGACGAGCGCGGTGAGTTTGAACCTGTCTTTTTTGCAAATTGAACCTTTGCCCATGAAGCCACATGAAATAATATGAAGCGGTAGCATTAGCAGATGCGGTCGATTTACAGATGGATTCTTTTTTTAATAAGTCAGCGATTGATTGATAAGTCATGGCATTTATACTCAATGTTTTATCTATATTTAGAAATTCGGTATGTATTTTATTTAATGTTGAAAAATCTGATAAACCCCAGAATTGAAGGTTTTCCCGTCTTAAATAACGAGATTTAAGCTTTTGCTCAAAACGGACTACACCTAAATCAAGGCAAAGCGCATAGACGTCTTGGATATATTTATATTCAGGCGAGCCAACTCCATGAAGGCGTTTAATTTTGTCAATTTGATGTAAGGCGAGTTCATGGTGCTTGATGTATATAGATGGATAAATAAGAGATGCGTTACCCTTAACCGATAGCCAATCAACAGTTGTGCCGTTTGAATGCAGTCTAGGTATTGAATTTCTATATCGTTGAGTACTAATACCTCGTAAATAATCTTGTTCATTACCCTTCCCTACTGTTTTATTAGTTGTTATATGCAATTCTTGAATAGTTGCACCATCTGAAGTAGTCATATATTTACCAGTACCAACATTAAGCAATTGAAAAGTCTTTGTGCATCTAGTAAACGGTGGAAGTCCGTGGGTTAGTAAAATTTGATTGTATACAGCAACACATTCATCGACTGATTGATAACCGACAAGGTTATCAATTCGATTAATTCTTGAAGGATTACCCTTAACAGTTACACGACCGCCAGAAATACGAATAGATAGTGAAGTGGAAAAAGAGCCTTTATGCTGGAAAGCTGGCTGTCGCTCTGTTAATGTTTCGCCCGACTCAACATCAATAACGAGTTCGCGTGTATCACCTAAAAAAGGCAATCTTTCATTATGGTCTTGATAGATCGTGAGCCAGTCGTAAAACAAAATATAAGTTAACCTGTTAACAAAACAACATGAAAACGAATGTTAACGCATAATATGTGCACACGTCAACACGATATAATGTTAACACTCGAACAAAAAGAGGTTTTTACAATGGCAAAATTAATAAAAGCTGTAAGAATCAGGGAAGACAGAGCAGAAGCACTACGAGATAAAGCAATCGCGTTGATGATTAAAAGAAAGGAAGTAATCAGAGAGGCAGATATTATCAATTTTCTAATAGATGAATATACAGAAAAAGTCGATGCCGACGATCTAGGCTTCAAAATCAACTAACCGTGGAACTCCGCGGTAAAGTACGGGTGTCACAGGAACCCGTACAAGTTTAAACTACCGCGCTGTCGCTTGGTGGCTAAATTTATCAAATTAACCAGGCACAAAAAGCCGTGCATGGTTAACATGAAAATCGAGCTTATTAAAAATTTGGCTGTATTGACAAAAAACAATATTTATGCTCGCATAATAATGCTATGCAAAAAAGCCCCAGACGGGGCATTAAAATCGTCTGGGGCTTAGTTACATAACATGAATCATATTATGCGAACTTGTTAATAATAATAAATTAACAGCATTTAGAAAGTTAGAGTAAAAGCCCGCGCACAGGGCTTCGGGGACTACGCCCCCGCCCGCGGGCTTTTGATCAAACTGCCACAAGTAGCGTTAATGCGTTTTGTTTTGTAAACAATAGTTGCAGCGCAATCAGATATTCTGATAACTGAATATCCAGCTTCTTCAAGTTCGACCGATGTTAGATAGAACTGTGATTTATCACGTGCAGCAGTAAAAAAATATAAAAACCTGTCAGGCGCACTCAATGCAGCGTTGATGGTGAAAGTATGGCCATCAAAAGGTTCTAAAGAATAAACTGTATTAACTGCGACGTAATCATTAACATTACTATCCAAATCATTAAACGGAATAATATCCTTTTCGACAGGTACATTATAAACCGGAGTAGCTTCATCAATGTCAACTTGAGCAGTTTGGTGCATGATGTCATTGTTCGTGAAAGTAAAGAATGAATATCCAATAGCGATAGTGGCAACCACCAACGCAACCATAAGCTTGCCGTTTTTAAAGATTGATGTACCAGCAGATGTATCTTGATAACTACCTGTTTTAGTTGAGTCATAAAGTTTAAACGCAAGCTGTCTGACCTTTCTTTTTTCAACCGTGAGAAATTGACTGGGATTTGTTCCATTATCTTCTGCCTTATGAAAACCTTGATTATATGAGCCTTTAAATCCAATAGTGGCATTATTTCGATGCTTATAGCCACCTTCGGAAGTATCTCTTATGTCTGACCTGACTAATTTAATATTGGGGGTCATTATGACAATATCCCAATTCCAATGACGATGCATTTCCCACCCTTCATTCCATGTCGGCGGCATGTAATCAGCATGTGACTCGTTAAAGTCTGGTTCCGTAGCCATACGATTTATAACTTCTAAATTATCTAATTTTTTTAAATCGCTATCGCGCCAACGTTTAGGAAAAATAGAACTAGGTTCATCAAACAGCAGGAACGCTCCCGATGGTGCCCAATGAAACCAACGCGATATTTTCTCCCTGCCTGCTTTAGTAGAGGTATCTACATAAATAACCTTAAAATCATCATGCGTGTCTGGATAATGCTCAAAAGTACGCTCTGTTGATACGCCGCGAACATTAGTAACTACCAAGCGACCTTCTTTTGCACACTTAATAAAATATTGATCAATAACACCACTCGTCTTATAAGAACCGTTTGGACCATGATGTATTGAAATAGCCATTATTATTTGCCTGTAAATGGAATGAATTTTAAAACGTATGCGGTTAAAAAAGCATTAAGTAAAATGCTAACAACATCAGGAATAGCAAAAAACATCATTACCTGTGCGGCATCAGGTGGAACCTCACCCCATGCACTATCAAGAGCTTGTTGCAAACCTAAATTTTCTATAATTTGAACCGATATATCCCAAGCAAAACCGACAGCCCATAGGATAAAACTGATAGCTGAAACCGTCATGAATTCAACAAAGAGTGCATAAGCCTCAACAATAAAGTCATAGATTCCAGATAAAAAGAAATCAATTAAATTGTCGAGCCTATCTAATACAGCGGTAATTGAGTCCATAGTTATCTCAAGATAATAATTACAGCTAAAATAGTAGCCATTAACAAAAAGGTGGTAGACCATACCGACAATTCTTCGGCATAATCATCAAGACACAAATCCATTTCTCCAAAATCGCCCAGAGGGACAGGTGCTGGACATGGCAAGGAACCAGAACCTTGATGATTAAAAGTAAAAAGTTCAGTTGCTTCCAATTTAATTTCTTCGATTTTTTGTGTTAACTCTGCTCTTACTTCTGCCAATTCTGTAGTTTTAATGGCTGTTGCTTCATTAAAATTGCCCTTTTGAGTGGTATTACCAGTGTAAACCGTATCACCATTTTCATCAGTTGATTGAGCATCGCCGCCTTGACCGTCACCTGTAGATTCACTCGAAGTCAGTTGACCCTGTGAATTATAGTTATTGGTGATATTAGTTGTGCCTTGATCTATAACGGTTCCACCTGAAACGTTAGTAGTTAATGGTAGTGATGCGTCTTTAGGAATGGACTCCGTTTCCGTTTTGGCTGTTGTTGTTGTTTTGGCAGTTGATTCCTGAATGGTTGCAGAACCATCTGGATTAGAGATAGTTGTTACATTCTTTTGAGTGATTGTGGTTGTTCCTGTTTCATCTTGAACAAAGATATAATCGGCATTTTCCCATATTTTCAAACCGCTACTTTCAGACGTTTGCTGAATTGTGACAGATTCAGAAGTTGTAACGGTTCCATCCGGATCAGTGACCGATTGAGGAGTGCTGACTTCAGTTGATGCTGATGATGATCTAGGAATAGTAAACGATGAAGCTTCCGTTGGTGCAGATGCTACGTTAGTAAGGTTAGAAGTTGGGACTTCTGTTAAATTTGTCGGCGCTGT
>CALCCU010000209.1 GCA_937900515.1 uncultured Gammaproteobacteria bacterium
CAGTTAGTTGGCCATAGGAAAGAAATAAAACAGAAAAATAATGAGCTGACAGTAATAAATTCTCAACTAGAGATACAAAAAAATGAAATCCAACACCTGGCATATCATGATTTTTTAACAAATTTGCCAAATAGAAAAAATTTCATGATGCGGTTAGAACATGCCATTGACGTTGCAGCTCGATATGAACAATCATTGGCTATCTTATTTTTAGATCTGGATAGATTTAAGAATATAAATGATTCCCTAGGCCATCATGTCGGGGACATGCTTTTACAATTAATATCTAGAAGACTCCAAGACTTATTGCGAGGTTCAGATACTATCGCTCGATTAGGTGGAGATGAGTTTGTTATCTTGCTTGAAGGGGTGGAAGATCTTGCTTATCCAAGTGTGGTAGCCGAAAGGATATTAGCAAGTATTAGACAGCCAATAATTATTTTAAATAATACCCTGAATGTCTCTGCTAGCGTGGGTCTTGCGCTTTATCCTAACGATGGGGATACGTCAGATATATTAATAAAAAATGCCGACAGTGCAATGTACCTTGCAAAGGATCGTGGTAAGGATCAGTTTCAATATTACACGGAGCATTTATCTGCACAAATCGAAAGGCGTCTTGTCATTGAACAAGCGCTGCAATATGCAGAAAAAAACCAGCAATTAACATTATGTTATCAATCACAACTAGATTTAAAACAGCAGAAAATCATTGGTGCTGAAGCATTAATTCGCTGGAACCATCCTGAATTGGGAAACATCTCTCCTGATGAATTTATACCTATAGCAGAAGAATCAGGTCTCATCATTGGGATTGGTGAGTGGGTATTTCGTAATGCTTGCCAAGAATTTGTTAGATTCCGGCAGGCTGGGCATGAATTAGAAAGCTTATCTATCAATGTTTCCAGCGTGCAATTTAATCAAAAAAACTTACCCGAAATTTTTAAAGAAATTATTGATGAATTAGGAATTTCTGCAAAACAGATTGAGATTGAAATAACAGAGCGTTATATCATGGAAGATTCAACAAAGAATTTACAATTGCTTGATACGTTACGACAGTTTGGCTTTAGAATTTCAGTTGATGATTTTGGTACTGGTTATTCATCAATGGCTTATCTAAAAAGATTGCCTGTCGATATTATAAAAATTGATAAATCCTTTATTAGCGATATTCCTAGGGATAATAATGATGTACAGATCACAAAAGCGATTTTAGCTTTATCTCATAGTCTTGGTTATAAAGTTATAGCTGAGGGCATTGAAACACAAGAACAGCTGAAAATGTTACAGACTATGTCATGTGATATCGGGCAGGGGTATTATTTTAGTAAACCTTTACCAGCAGACGAGTTTATGGACTATTTAACGAAAGAAAAATAGTAGATATTCTAATGAATATCTCTAGTTCTGGGTATGTTCGAATCTATTTTATCCTGCAACGAAAGGAAGTGAGAACTCGATATTTTTGGCACAAAACGGGCTGTCTGAACCTAACTTTTAGTTTGTAAACGAAATATTCAAGGCCTGCTTCCATAGCGTTAACTTCTGATTAAATGTCATCGCAGCATGAGCAGGGCTAGTAGAAGGTAATTTACACCGAGTAATGCTTCTTTGTTGCTCTGAAAGCATGGGCAAAACATGCCGGTTAAATACTTGTTCGGCTTTAGCACCATTAAAACAGATCTGTTGAATATCTGGATGTTGTTGCAAGAAGGCCGCAAAATCGTTTGGAACAATACTCGACTCCTCAATATTGCTATCTAAGCTGCCCTGACGCTGGCAACTCTGTAATACATCCCAAACTGCAATATGATGCTCCGTTAATTTGATGCAGCGCTTTTGATAGGGTAAATCTATATCGAATTCAAATATCTCTGACATAACAGGCCAAAAAGCATTTCTGGTATGGGCTTAATATTGCTGTTGTTTGAGAGATTCTACGCTGGGCATTGAACCTAAAATAAGTTGTTTGGCACTTTCAGCTTCTATAGGTTTAAAGCCAATATGAGAGAAAGTTTCAGTGCTCATTGTTATTGATACTGTTTACCTTGATGACGGATCCAACCTGTTATGTGCCTATTCGATGGATCGTGATGAGTCCAATGCATTACGCCACCTTTTTCATTCCATTCATATTCACCGTAGACAGTCACTGTATCGCCGACTTTTAAAGTATTTATTCTTGGTGCTAAATCAATATTATGGGCAACTAGAATAGTACGGCCTGGGGCTACTTCGACAATAAAGCGCTGGTGGCGACTACCTTTATTATCATCAGCTAATATTTTTATTACTGTTGCATCGATTTCGAGTTGAACATCACTTTGGCGTTGTTGAACTATTTGTTCAAATTGAGTGAGCTGATTATTAGCATTTGAGGCTGCTTCAGGATCATATTTACTGGCTGCATAGCCTAGTGTTAAAAAGCCAATAATAAGCCAGACTCGTTGTTTTTGACGAATAGGTAAAGCCATAAATTATTAACCTTGTCGGAGAGAGTTAGATCGTAGTGTATCTATAGAGGATTGTATAGACTAAGTGTGTGATGTCATCGTTGAAAGATAGTTGTCAGATAATTTATCTATAGCATTAAAGCAGTCGTAATGAACCTATCTAATATCGTAACAAAAGTCCTCAGCCGTCGAAATTTGTATTGGGTGTATGAGTGTCGCTAATGGGCTTCACTTTGTATTGACGGTCAGTATTAGCATTTCAGCAAACATATTAGGCTTTCCCCAAGCTTAAAGGTTGGATATTCGAACTTACAGACTATCAGTAAGTTAATTTTAAGCGGGAGAAGAACCGTTAGCCACCTCAATCAATCGCGATGATATTAATTGGCTAACGGGGATACGATTGTGATTTAAATTTACGGAAGATTGAGGTCTGTAATCTAATTTAGGAAAAGAATATAGAAACAACGATTTCCAGTTAGATGCGCAGCCAGTTATAATATTCAATTAGCTTATAAGTTAGAGACTTTTAATGTATCAGTATGATAAACACGACCAAGCGATGATTGATCAGCGTGTAGCTCAATACCGCGATCAAACAAGACGCTTTTTAGCAGGCGAATTGACTGAAGAACAATTCCGCCCATTACGATTAATGAATGGTTTGTATGTGCAAATCCATGCGCCTATGTTGCGAATGGCTGTTCCATACGGCTTAATGTCATCAACACAAGTTCGTAAAATTGCAGATGTATCTCGCAAATACGATAAAGGTTATGTGCATTTCACTACTCGTACCAATTTCCAATTAAACTGGCCAGCGCTAGAATCTGTGCCTGATATTTTGGCTGAGTTTGCATCTGTTCAGATGCACGCAATTCAAAGCAGTGGTAACTGTATTCGTAATACTACTGCGGATCAGTTTGCAGGTGTGAATGCTGGAGAGCTTGAAGATCCACGCCCATATTGTGAAATTATTCGCCAATGGTCTACCTTCCACCCTGAATTTGCATATTTACCACGTAAATTCAAAATCGCTGTTATCGGAAGTGAAGAAGATCGTGCGGCAACACGTGTTCATGATATTGGTTTACACCTTGTTAAAAATCATGAAGGTGAAGTCGGTTTTGAAGTACTAGTTGGTGGTGGTTTAGGTCGTACACCTATTCTAGGTCAACAAATTCGTCCATTCTTAGAGAAGAAAGATTTACTTTCTTATCTTGAAGCGATTTTACGTGTTTATAACCGTTTGGGTCGTCGCGATAATAAATATAAAGCACGTATCAAAATTACTGTTCGTGAACATGGAATTAACCATATTCGTGAATTAGTTGAAGCTGAGTGGGTGCAAATTCGTGAACAATTAACTTTAGATGATAAAGAAATTGATCGCGTAAAAGGCTACTTTACTGAGCCTGCTTACGAGGCTGCTGCAGAATCTGATACTAGCTATGAGCAAAAACTCGCTAGCGATGCAGACTTTGCTCGTTGGGTGAAGCAGAACGTAGTTGATCATAAAGTGCCGGGTTATAAAATCGCTTATGTTTCATTGAAAGCGCCAGATGTGGCGCCTGGTGATATCTCTGCACAACAACTTGATACAGTTGCTGATTTAGCCGATGAGTTTAGCTTGGGTGAAGTTCGCTCCGCTCATAATCAAAATTTATTATTGAGTGATGTTAAGCAAGGTGATTTATTTACTTTGTGGACTCGCTTGCAAGCAGAAGGCTTAGCGACACCTAATATTAATACGATGACAGATATGATTTGTTGCCCAGGTTTAGATTTCTGTGGTTTAGCCAATGCAACATCAATTCCGTTAGCGAAAGAAATCAATGAACGCTTTAACGACTTAGATTATCTCTATGACTTAGGCGATATCAAAATTAAAATGTCTGGTTGTATGAATGGTTGTGCTCATCAAAGTGTCGGCCATATCGGTATCCTTGGTGTCGATAAGAAAGGTGAAGAGTGGTATCAATTTACACTAGGCGGAAGTTCAGAAGCTGATGCAGCGCTAGGCGAGCGCTTGGGTCGAGCAATTCCTAAAGATCAAGTTGTTGATACAGTTGAAACCTTACTTGAAGTCTTTAAAGAACAACGTCATGAGGATGAACTGTTCTTAACTACTGTTCGTCGTGTTGGCGTAGAACCATTTAAGGAGCGTGTATATGCAGATAATTAAAGATCGTGAAATCGTAGAAGATAATTGGCTGCATTTAGATGATGACGCTGAGTTAGTAGCAGGTAATATTACGGTTTCGTTAGCACGCTGGCAGGAACAGCATGAAAGTCTAGAAAAGCATGACGGTGCTCTAGGTTTACGTTTAACGGGTGAAGACCCTCTAGAAGAAATTGTGCCTGATTTAGGAAAATTTTCTTTAATAGTTTTATTCTTCCCTGCGTTTACTGATGGTCGTTGTTATTCATTCGCACGTTTATTACGTGATAGATATGACTATAAAGGTGAGATCCGTGCACAGGGTGATGTACTGCACGATCAGCTGTTTTATATGACGCAATGCGGAATTAATAGTTTTGAGATGGCGAATGCTAATCGCCTGGTTGATGCTATGCCTGCTTTTGATGACTTTAGTGAAAGTTATCAAACGACAGTACTTAAACCTGAACCATTATATCGTCGCCGATAGCCTATGGCAGTTTATGCTGTAGGAGACATTCAGGGTTGCTTTGATGAATTGGTTAAACTTCTGGATTTAATTAACTTTAATCCAGAAGTTGATCAAGTTTGGTTGGCGGGCGACTTGGTTAATCGTGGTCCAAAATCAGCTGAAGTATTGCGCTTAGCAATGGCTCATCCTAAGAGTATTAAAGTTGTATTAGGCAATCATGATTTACACTTATTAGCTAATGCATCAGGAGTCGTACAACATCATCATAAAATGGATACGATGGAGTCTGTTTTAGATGCGTATGATTGCCAAGAATTGATCAATTGGTTAAGGCATCAACCTTTGTTTTATTATGATGCAGCCTTAAATTTCAGTATGGTACATGCTGGGCTACCTCCTGATTGGACAATCACTGAGGCATGTGAAAAAGCCAAAGAAGTTGAGGCTGTTTTACAAAGTGATAACTGGCAGAGCTTCTTTAACCATATGTACGGTAATCAACCTAAGCGCTGGTCAGATGAACTCGTGGGTTGGGATAGATTACGTTACATCACAAACTGCTTTACACGATTACGTTATTGTCATGAGGATGGCGGCTTGGCTCTAAAGTTTAAGGGCAGCCCTACAGATAAACCGACAAAACAAACCGCATGGTTTGAGATGCCAGACCGATTAACTAAAAAAGACAGAATTGTGTTTGGTCATTGGTCAACACTCGGCACAGGACGATATGGCAATGTCTTTTCTTTAGATAGTGGCGCTGTTTGGGGTGAACAACTGACCGCAGTTCGACTAGATGAAACACCACATGAATGGTTTGTTGTTGATGCCGATCCCGCTGGATTACCTCACGCTAAAAATAAATAGAAAACGGCTAGTTAGGCATACGCCGATAAACAAAGTACAATATTCCAACTTATTTTAATTTTACTCTCACGGATCTTTTAAAACATGAGCAATATCACAACTTTCTCAGGTGATTTTTCTGCACAAGGCATACGCATTGGTATCGTTGCAGGTCGCTTTAATGACTTCATCGTTGATAATCTTATTTCGGGTGCTATTGATTGCTTAGTGCGTCACGGCGCAAAAGAAAGTGATATCGATTTAGCTCGTGTTCCTGGTGCTGTTGAAATTCCATTAGCTGTGCAACGTATGGGCCGTACAGGTAAATACGATGCAATTATTGCACTAGGTGCTGTTATTCGTGGTGGTACACCGCATTTTGATTTTGTTGCAGGTGAGTGTTCTAAAGGCTTGGGTCAATTAACTTTACAGCTCGATATCCCGGTTTCTTTCGGTGTGTTGACGGTTGATACTATTGAACAAGCTATTGAACGTGCAGGCACTAAAGCTGGTAATAAAGGTGCAGAAGCGGCAATGGGTACTATTGAAATGATCAATGTGCTTCGCCAAATAGATGGTGCGAAATAGATGGCTAAGGTTTTACCTCGCACTCACTCTCGTGCTGCTGCTGTTCAGGCTTTATATCAATCACTTGTTAATGGTGAAAATTCAGCTGCGGATGCATTAGATTTCGTAACAGCTGAAAATTCAGACAAAATTGATACAAAGTATTTCACTGCTTTGGTTGATGGCGTTACTCAAGAAATTGATAAACTTGATGCTGAATTAGCCTATGCGGTTGATCGTAATTTATCTGAAATTGATCCTGTTGAAAGCTCAGTATTGCGTTTAGCAGTGTATGAATATATCTACCGCCCTGAAGTACCTTATCGCGTTGTTTTAAATGAAGCCGTCGAATTAGCAAAAGCATTTGGCGGTGAAAAAGGTCATAAGTACGTTAATGGTGTGCTTGATAAAATGGGCTCTAAATTGCGCCCCGCTGAATATAAAGCATCAAAAGAACGTCGTACTAAAAAGTAAATTTAGTCTCGATTTTGTAATCCAACAAACAGTTGAGATTAACTAATGTCAGTACAATCGGAATTTTCTGTAATTCAGCACTATTTTGAACAACTCACATCGTCTCGCGACGATGTGTTGCTTGATATCGGTGATGATTGTGCCTTATTAAAATGCCCAGAAAATCAATCTCTTGCTGTCTCTATCGATACCTTAGTGTCAGGGATCCACTTTTTTCCAGATGTTGACCCTCATACCTTAGGTCATAAAAGTTTAGCCGTTGGACTAAGCGATTTAGCTGCAATGGGTGCAACTCCAGCATGGTTTACCCTTGCGCTTACTCTCCCTGAAATAGAGGAACCATGGTTGCTCGCTTTTTCACAAGGTTTAGCTGAGTTAGCGAAACAGCATAATATTCAGCTAGTAGGCGGAGATACTACTAGAGGCCCTTTGGCTATAAGTATTCAGGTGCATGGTTTTGTTGACCCTAGCAAAGCGCTTCGGCGTAGTGGCGCAAAGCCAGGTGATTTTATTTATGTTACAGGCACATTAGGTGATGCAGGTGCTTCCCTACAATTACAACTTAATCAGTGGTATGAAGATAATTTACAGGCAGAGGATCTGCTTTATCTAAGAGAGCGTTTAGAAAAGCCAACACCGCGAGTTGAAGTAGGTCAAAAGTTACTTGGTTTAGCCTCTTCAGCGATTGATATTTCGGATGGTTTATTGGCTGACTTAGGGCACATTGTTAAGAAAAGTGGTGTGGGAGCTCGTTTAGAGCTTTCAAAACTACCTACTTCAGCTGCATTAGATAAAACCAGTAGAAAGATGGTTGAAAGTCTTGCCTTAGAATCTGGCGACGATTATGAGTTATGCTTCACTGTGCCAGCACATTACTTTACTGAAGTGCAGGAGCGCTTAGCTGGCATGTGTACGCAGATCGGCGTAATTACAGAAGAAAGTGGGTTGTATTTCATTAATGAAAATGATGAAAGAATAAGTCTTAATAAAACAAAGGTAGGTTATGACCACTTCAAAGAATAAGATGACAATGACTGAGTTATTGAAACGCCCAGTCTGTTTCTTGGGCCTTGGTTTCGGTTCTGGCCTTGCCAAGAAAGCACCAGGTACTTTTGGTACATTGGCTGCAGTACCTATCTATTTATTAATGAAAGATCTACCTTTAGCATTGTATTTAAGCATGGTAGTGTTTGCCTTTGTTGCTGGTATTTGGATTTGCCAGAAATCAGCTGAGTGGTTAGGACAAGCCGATCCTTCAGCGGTTGTTTGGGATGAAATCGTTGGTTATTTAATCACTATGATTGCTGCACCTGCAGGGTGGGGCTGGCTCATTTTAGGTTTTGTTCTATTTCGGTTTTTTGACATTCTCAAGCCATGGCCAATTAATTTAGCAGATAAAGCAATTCATGGTGGTCTAGGTATTATGGTTGATGATGTCATTGCTGGTATCTTCGCTTTGGTTTGTATTCAGTGGCTTTATCACGTCTTTCCAACCATTAATTGGTAATCAATAAAAGGCCTTAGGTCTTACACTGCCTCTATGTCTCGGCAACGTAAAATAATTCATGTTGATATGGATGCTTTTTTTGCCTCTGTAGAGCAGCGCGATAACCCGAAACTTAAAGGTAAAGCTGTTATTGTCGGCGGGCAACCCAATAGCAGAGGTGTGGTGGCTGCATGTAGCTATGAAGCTCGTAAGTTTGGAATACATTCTGCGATGCCATGTTCAAGGGCCTATAAACTGTGCCCTGATGCGATCTTTGTAGCCCCCCGTTTTGAGGCCTACCGTGAGGCGTCACAGCGCATTCGTGAAATTTTTTGGCGTTATGCATCTGAAGTAGAACCGCTGTCATTAGATGAAGCTTATTTAGACGTTAGCTATACCGATGAGTTTGATGGTTCTGCTACGAGAATTGCCCAGGCTATCAAGCAAGATATTCTTACTGACACGCGACTAATTGCTTCGGCGGGTGTTTCCTATAATAAGTTTTTAGCCAAAATTGCCTCTGATATGGATAAGCCTGATGGTTTGTACCTTATTAGGCCGGAACAAGGTGCTGATTTTGTTGCGGAGTTGGCTGTTGGGAAATTTCATGGAATAGGTCCAGCAACGGAACAGAAAATGCACAAACTGGGTATTTTTACGGGTAAAGATTTACGAAACTATACAGAAGCGCAATTAATAGAAAAATTTGGTAAGTCAGGCCGTTATTATTATTCAATTGCCCGAGGAATTGATGAACGGCCGGTACGAAGTACACGCATGCGTAAATCATTAGGAAAGGAAACCACTTTTTCTGAAGATATGCTAAATATTGCTGATTTATTGACCCATTTAGAGTCATTGGCAGAGATAGTATTTAATCGGTTAGAAAAAGATAATTTATTAGCGACCACACTAACGATTAAAGTTAAATTTGCTAATTTTGAACAAGTAACTCGTTCATTAACTCAGTCACATGTGCTCGAACTTTCAGAAGTGAAAACACTGTTGCGAGGTTTATTAGCTAAGACTGAGGCTGGAAAATATGCTGTGAGATTAGTAGGGGTGACAGCAAGTGGCTTTGTAGCTGAAGCTGCTGAACAAGCTCAGCAGCTTCACTTTATTTTAGACTAATTTACAGTAGTTTCTGACTGAAATTTTGTTCGTAGCGAGTAGCAAATTCATCCATAGTGAAATGGTGATTTTGAGTACCATGCTGTTCAATTTTTATTGCACCTAATAGTGAGGCAATTCGACCTGTAGTTTCCCAGTCTTTCCCATGCATGATGCCATGAATTAAGCCCGCACGGTATGAATCGCCACAACCTGTTGGATCTGCTAGTTTTTCTGCTTTAGCACATGGGATATCGACTCGTTTACCATCTGCGTAGATGTGAGAGCCTTCACTACCACGAGTGATAATCAGTGCTTCAACATATTCAGCAATTTCGTTTGGAGACAAACCGGTACGATCTTGAAATAACTGAGCTTCATAATCATTTAAAGCGATGTAGCTAGCTTGTTCTGCAAACTTAATTAGGTCCTTTCCATCAAACATCGGTAAGCCTTGGCCTGGATCGAAGATAAATGGAATGCCTGCTTCATGAAGTTGTTGAGCATGTTCAATCATGCCATCACGACCATCAGGAGCAACAATTGCTAAAGTGATATCTTTAGCTTCGCTGATTGATGTTTCATGAGATAAGTTCATTGCTCCCGGATGGAAGGCTGTAATTTGGTTATCATCCATATCAGTTGTAATGAATGCTTGAGCAGTATAACTACCATCTTTAATATGCACATGGCGCCGATTAATTTTATGTTTATCCATCCATGTTGCGTAGCTAGTAAAGTCACTACCAACGGTTGCCATAGGGATTGGCTCATCACCCAATAATTTTAGATTGTAGGCAATGTTGCCAGCACAGCCACCAAATTCGCGGCGTAATTCAGGTACTAAGAATGCAACATTGAGCATATGAACTTTATCTGGAAGAATGTGATTCTTGAATTGATCGGGGAAGACCATAATAGTGTCGTAGGCAAAAGAGCCACAAATTAATGCTGACATCGCGTTATCCTTGAGTTGTTAATTGAATTGAGTTTGCGGTAATTGAAAGTTTGCCATCAATGAAAGCCTTTAAATGATGACCTACAATTTCATTACGCCAGCCTTGTAATAGTGGAATATCTGTTTCGCCATTAACCATACGCTCCACTTCTTTACGAGCGGCAACAGCTGCGGGCGAGATGGATTGCTCATCACAAAATTTTCGTAATAATGCCATGAGCGCATCAACGATAGCATTTTGTTGTTGACTTAATGGCTGTGTTTTCTTAACGACAGGCCATTGTTCTTTAGGAACTGATTTAGCCTGTTTTATTTCTGCTAGTAGAGCTTCACCATGACGTTTAATCGTGCTGGACTCTAGGCCGCGGATCATGCTGAATTTATCAATGCTTTCTGGCGCTAATTTAGCGAGATCAAGCAAGACGTCATCTTTTAAAATCCAACGGCGAGGACGGTTAGCTGAGATCGCTCGTTTTTCACGCCATGCTGACAGATACTGTAATACAACGAGTTGAATACCTTTTAAGCGGCCAAATCCTTTTACTTTTCGCCACATAACGTCTGGGTCAACTTGATAAGTTTCAGGATTAGTTAAAATGGCAAAGTCTTCCTTTAACCAGTGAGTGCGACCTTTTTCATCTAATTGCTGCTTAAGAATTTTATAGACATCGCGAAGGTAACGGACATCATCAGCAGCGTAATCTATTTGTCCTTGATCGAGAGGGCGTTTAGTCCAATCCGTGCGGGAGTGTGCTTTATCTAAATTTACTTGAATACATTGCTGAACTAAATTCCCGTAGCCAATTTGTTCGCCGTAGCCCAATATTGTTGCTGCAATTTGCGTATCAAATACATTTGTTGGAGGAGCATCACGCAGCATATAGAAAAGCTCTAAGTCTTGGCGAGCAGCATGAAAAACAATCGTAATATCTGGGTTGTAAAATAGGTCGAGAATCGGGTTTAGGTCAGAGATAGCCAAGGGATCGATACAGGCAATATGATCATCAGTAGCAACTTGGATCAAACAAAGCTGAGGAGAGTAGGTCTTTTCTCTTAAGAACTCAGTATCTACTGTCATCCATGTAGAGGTTGATATTTTTTGGCAAAACGCAATCAGTTCTGCTTCGGTGTCAATGTATTCAACGGTCATATTTTGAGCCAGTTTTTATGTTCACAATAGGACAGTATAACGATAATTCGAAGACTTATGACGGGTCTGTTTTAAGTTTTGATTCAATATCCGATTGTTCAAAGGGCCAGCCAAGTTCACTATCATCAGGAAATTTGATGACTGGGATGCGGGTGCCATACTGAGCAACTAAATCATCGTCGTCGCCAATTTCAGTAGGGATGACTGAAAAAGACATATTTGCCTGTACTTTATTTAAGATAGATTCAGCAAGCTCGCAGAGGTGGCAGCCAGCGGTTGTGTAAAGTATTAAATAATTCATTTTTCTAATAAACGAGGCATGAGATCAACAAAGTTACATGCGCGGTGGCGCGCATCTAATTGGTGTTCTAAAATTTCATCCCATGCTGTTTTACATGCACCTGATGAGCCGGGTAAG
>CALCCU010000210.1 GCA_937900515.1 uncultured Gammaproteobacteria bacterium
ATATAATAGCCACCTGATGTGACTTTTCGTAAACATTAAAAAAATCATATGCATTAATTCGTTCATATTCATCTCTCCCTCAAACTCTCACTACCATGCTGCAACAATGGCGTTACAGAAAAAGTACAAAGGGGACAGATTTATTTTTCTACTCATTTATCGCTCCCTAATACTCTCTTGTTTATAACGTAGCAATGGCAGGTAGCATGGCAGATTTAAGTTCTGATAATGAAGGACTGAGGTGTTTTGCTTTTAAAGTGAGCGCTTTGGCTGCACGAAGAATATCGGTATCGGTAAAACCTTCGCCTTGCTGACCAAATTCATGAGCAAGCTGTTCAGGCTCTGCCGGTAATTGGTGAAAACGTGCGATTGCAACAAGTGAGTTTAAGCCTGTATCCATATAGCGACTACTTCTATCCTTAGAATCAAGACCAGCCAGAAAAGCCTGTCTTACGTCAATTTTTTGTGGACTATATCATGCTTTTTACTTTTTCATCTAGGAGGAAGTCCTGAAAACAGCCTTACTCAGTAACAGTGCTTGATGAGAAGAGAAAAATTCAAACTTTACAGAACTATTTGAATCAGAGATATGATTCATCAATAGGCGGATATTCACGAATGAACTTATAGTCATTTTAGAATATATTTAGAAAGTGTTAAGAATGGTATTTTTAGCAAAATAAACTTGAACAAGTTCAAATGCTATAAGGCTTGCTGTATAAGCTTTTAAGTATGGTGCCGACGGGCGGAGTCGAACCGCCACGGACTATGTCCACCACCCCCTCAAGATGGCGTGTCTACCAATTTCACCACGTCGGCATGTGAGGTTTAACTTTATGGCAGATCAGGAAGATCTGCAGGTGCTTCTTGTTCTACAATTTCTGTTGCTACTGATTGTGTCACGCTATCAACACGATCTGCTTTTCCTGAGAAATAAGCTAATGTGAGGCTAGTTATAAAGAAGACAGTTGCTAATATGGCACTACTTCTTGATAAAAATGATGTTGAGCCTTGGCTACCAAATACACTTGAAGATGCACCGCCACCACCGCCACCTAGTGCTGCTGCACCTGCATCGGCACCTTTACCATGTTGGATCAGAATTAAACCGATCAACAAAAGTGATACGACAATGTGTAAAACAAGAATTAATGAATCCATTTTAAATATATAACCTAATTGCTAGCTGCTAGCGCCTGACATATTGCAACAAACTCATCCGCATCCAATGATGCTCCGCCAATGAGTCCGCCATCAATATCAGGCATTGAAAATAACGGTGCGGCATTATCGCCTTTAACGCTACCGCCGTAAAGTATTTGTATTGAGTCTGCCGTCTCTTTATCATGCTTTCTTAAGCGCTCACGCATGAAATAATGGACATCTTGAGCCCATTCAGGTGCTGCAGATTTCCCTGTGCCAATTGCCCAAACTGGTTCGTATGTAAGTACTGCTTGCGACAATGCCTTGATGCCATTTTTCTCTATTACAATATCGAGTAACCGAGCGATGATTTCTTCCGTCTTACCTTGTGCATGTTCTTCTGGACTTTCACCAATACATATAATCGGTGTTATACCTTCTTGAACTGCCATACTGTATTTTTCAGCAATAATGTAATCAAGTACTAATTGATCTAAGCCGATTTCAGCATATAAGCATCGACGCTCAGAATGCCCGATCAATACATACTTACAATTAAAATCATTGAGCATTGGAGCTGAAATTTCACCGGTATAGGCACCGTGTTTAAATTGAGATAAGTTTTGTGTCCCCCAGCTTATTGATGTGCCAGATAAGGCATCTTCTACTTGCTGTAGATAGACTGAAGGTGGGAAAAGAGCGACATCTATTGATTCAAATGTAGAAGTCTGTGACAAAATTCCGTCGAGCAAGATTTTATTGCTTGCGCTGGAACCATTCATCTTCCAATTCCCAGCAACTAATCGTTTACGCACTTAAAATCTCACTACAGATAAAATAAGCTCTAAGCGTACAGTTTAGCTGGTTATAAAGCAAGGTATTAATTGTTATCTACACTGTATTTAGAGTCATTGGCAAGGTAAATGCTTAAGTAAAAACACTTTGCAATAATACTAGGAAAAAAGATGGATATTCAAACTTCAAACTTTGGCAAACAAACAGTTAATGCTGATGAAATTATTAGTTTCCCTCAAGCAATGATCGGCCTAGAGGATTACACTGAGTTTAAGTTGTTTCATCAAGAAAGTGACACGCCATCGGTTTACTATCTACAATCAATTTCAGATCCTGACCTCTTGATGTCGATTGTGTCACCAGAAGCATTTGGTTTTGAGTATGAAATTGAATTATCTGATGAAGAGCAAGCTTTAATTCGGTTAGAAAATGCAGAAGATGCAGTTGTAGTTCTCGCTATTTATAAACCCCATGAGCAAGACAAAAATGATGAAGATATAAACCTTAAAGTAATTGTGAAATCACCTATCATCATCAATACTGTGGAAAAACTTGCACTTCAAAAGCACCTGCCAAATTTAAAAGTTAAAGATTAACTTTTAAATACTGATTCGATCACACTGGCAAGCTCACTTGCCAGTTGATTAGTAAGTGTAGCGTCACGCCCTTCCACCATAACTCGTATTACAGGCTCTGTGCCAGAAGCTCGCAATAACACTCGACCTTCATCACCTAATCGGCTTTCAATGTTGGCAACAGCTTCCTGTACTGTTGCACTGCTTTTCAGATCAACCATTTTGTTTACACGAACATTGATTAGTCGTTGTGGGTATTTAGTTATTACAGAGCGTAATTCATGTAGTTTGCTATCAGTTTCTTGCATTTCAGCAAGCACTTGCAATGCAGCAACAATACCATCACCAGTGGTTGTTTTATCAAGACAAATAATATGACCTGATGATTCACCACCAACAACTCCACCCGTTTTCTTTAATGTTTCCATAACATAACGGTCACCGACATTTGCCCGATGTAACTGCATATCATATTTATTTAAGGCATGTTCCATACCTAGGTTAGACATCAACGTGCCGACAATCGCTTGTTTACCTGTTCCGGCTCGCTGATGGGCTCGTGCAATGATAAAGAGTAACTCATCACCATCAACAAGCTCACCTTTATGATCAACCATTATTAACCGGTCCCCATCGCCATCTAAGGCAATACCTACGTCTGCTTGTTGCTCTAACACTGCAGCTTGTAACAAGCGAGGTTCAGTTGAACCACAGTTCTGGTTAATATTTAAACCATCAGGTTCTGCACCCATTACAACCACTTCAGCACCAAGCTCTTTAAATACTTCCGGAGCAATATGGTAAGTTGCACCGTGAGCACAGTCGACAACGATTTTCAGATTCGAAAAATTCACTTTCGATGAAACGGTACTTTTACAAAATTCTATATATCGGCCTGCAGCATCAACAACACGGTGTGCTTTACCTAGTAGTGCTGACTCAACGGTTTCTATCGGCACATCCATCATAGCTTCAATTTCATGCTCAATATCATCTGACAGTTTGCTACCTTGGCCAGAAAAGAATTTAATCCCGTTATCATGATAAGGGTTATGAGAAGCACTAATGACGATACCTGCCTGAGCGTGAAATGTACGCGTCAAATAGGCTATTGCTGGGGTAGGCATCGGGCCTAAGAGATAAACATCCGCTCCTGCTGCAGATAATCCTGCTTGCAAGGCAGATTCAAACATATAGCCTGAAATACGAGTATCTTTACCAATTAGAACTTTAGTATGTTTCTCTTTTGCAAAGACACGTCCAACCGCCCAACCTAGCTTCAGAACAAACTCTGGCGTAATAGAACCATCGCCGACACGGCCCCTAATTCCATCAGTACCAAAATAACGTTTTTTTTGTTCAGTCAAAGTCATTTACCTGTATTACATGGTCACACATCATCACTGCCTGCACAGTCTCTCGTACATCATGGCTACGAATAATTTTTGCACCTTGCCACACAGATATAGCCGCTAGTGAAAGGCTGGCTGCCAAGCGCTCTTCAACCGAAACATTTAACAATTTACCAATCATTGATTTACGTGATACACCTATAAGCACAGGTAAATTGATTTCTATAACTTTAGCTAAGTGTTTCATCAAGCGAAGGTTATGTGTCGCCCGTTTACCAAAACCAAAACCTGGATCTAAGATTATTTTATCTCGTGGGATGCCAACTTTTTCACAGGCGATAATACGTTCATGTAAAAAAGATATAACTTCAGTAACTACATCTTCGTATTGTGGTGCATCTTGCATAGTTTGAGGCGTGCCTTGTGCATGCATCAAACAAACCGGTACATCACAATCTACGGCAGCTTGAAGTGCACCTTCGACTTGCAAGGCTCTCACATCATTAATCAAACCTGCTCCAGCATCAACAGCTGCACGCATGACCTCTGGCTTACTGGTATCAATCGAAATAGGAATGTCTATTTCAGAGCGAATAGCTTCGATAACAGGTAGCACTCTCGCAATTTCCTCTTCGACAGACACAATTGCTGCACCTGGACGCGTTGACTCCCCACCAACATCAATAATACCTGCGCCATCAGTCACCATTTGTTTAGCTTGCGCTAATGCACTGTCTTGAGCTAAAAACTGCCCGCCATCTGAAAAGGAATCAGGAGTGACGTTTAAGATCCCCATCACTTGTGGGTGGCTAAGATCTAAGGGCTTACCAGCACAATCTAATATCATAGAGATCAATCTCTAGTGCAATTGGTCAGCTGTCTTACCTGATGCATCAGCATCTTTATCAGCTTCAGAACCAGATGCTGATGGAGGTGGTGTTGAACTATCTGTATCTGTCCAGTCTTTTGGTGCACCAGGTTCACGCCCTTCCATAATTGCATCAATTTGATCAGCATCGATCGTTTCGTACTTAACTAATAATTTAGTCATAATATGAAGCTTCTCAATATGCTCATTCAAAATAGATTCTGCACGTTGATAGTTACGATTGATCAATGTTCGAATGTCTTCATCAATTGATTTAGCAGTTAAATCAGATACTGACTTATGTTGCGTCACACTACGACCAAGGAATACTTCACCTTCTTCCTCACCGTATGCCATTGGCCCCATATTGTCAGACAAGCCCCATTTAGTAACCATATTATGAGCTAGCTCAGTTGCACGCTGAATATCGTTTGATGCACCTGTTGTAACAGCATCAGCACCATAAATAAGCTCTTCAGCAATTCGGCCACCGTACAGCGTAGATATTTGACTTTCTAGCTGTTGCTTACTATTACTATATTTATCTTCCTCAGGTAAAAACATTGTTATACCCAATGCACGTCCACGAGGAATAATACTGACTTTATAAACAGGATCATGCCCAGGAACTAATCGACCAACTATGGCATGACCC
>CALCCU010000211.1 GCA_937900515.1 uncultured Gammaproteobacteria bacterium
TATCTTCGATCATGATCAGGTCACCGTTTGGTGCTTCAGCAAGGTTATCAACACTATCAAAACCAGTTTGGTGATCTTCATCACCTGGCTTACCAATTTCTACTGCTACATTAACACCTGGCTTAACAAAGTTACTTACCTGCATAGTTTTCATGTTCAGTGCAATTACACGACCTTCATATAGCTCACTCTTGAATTCCAGTTGACCAAAGTTATCTTCAGCTGGATCAGTCTCAGTTTTTATATCACGAGGACCTTCAGTGATTGCTACATATAGAGTGTCACCAATGATTTCTAAATCTTCTGGACGCTGGTAGCTTTGACCACCAAACTCAGTTCCTGAAGTACGTGCATTTAATGCATCAATTGGGCCAGCCCATTCAGCTGAACCAACACCATCTGCACCATTTACTTTTAATACGAACAGCTCACCAGATGAAAGATCCCCATAAGTATCTGGTACGAACTTGTAAACACCTCCACCACAAGAAACAATGCCATCACAGCCACTTGTTCGACCACGATGCTCGTCAACCACATATATATTACCGTCTGAATCAAGGTCGATACCTTCATGGGCCATACGACCAACCTCTGGACGATCAATAACTTCAGCAATTGACATCATGTCATCATTTAGAACTACTTCGAATAAACGACCGCCAGTTGTTTCTTCACCAAATAATAATGTGCCCCAAGGTGTCCAGCGAATACCGTCAACTGCATTCCAGCTTGCATCACTTCCTAGCAGTTTAGTTTCACCAGTTTTTAGATCTACTACTGATAGAGCACCTCCTTCTGGCAAGCTTGCAGGAAGACGCAGCTCGTGAGTACGGTACATAAAACGACCTGCTTGATGACCAGTTTCATTTACGACATTCATATCATGCCAGTCGTCACGGCCTCCATCATAAATATTTAGATCTGACTCATTAGAAACAACTCTTTGAGTATAACCTTCTGGAAGTTTCCATGGTGCAGAAGCATCCCACTCATTTGAGTTGGCAGATTGTGTTAATGATGTAAACTTTGTAAAATCTTTAAGTTTACCATATGCATGACAGTA
>CALCCU010000212.1 GCA_937900515.1 uncultured Gammaproteobacteria bacterium
AATTAACCAACTCCGACTTGGTTGCAAAATGGTGATGCACACTAGCTTTAGAAATTCCTACTTCTTTCGCAATATCTGCGTAGCTGAAGGCATTTACTCCGCGCTGCTGAATTAGACCTTGTGCAATGTTTAGAATTTTTTCTTTCATATTCATAGAAAGAATATAACCTACTAGAAGGTAGGCTGTCAATAAAGTCATGCTCTAAAATATATACAGCTCAATATCACCTTATGTGTCGCCTTACGAGTAAGGGTTAAAATTATGCATGTATATTCAGAGCTTACCAAAAGGAATTAGTTCTTCAGGGTTTGCTTCATCCTTGAAATTTCAAGCACTTAAGCCAGTGAGTGAAATAGTTGCAACTTTATAAATCGCACATAACAAGTTTCTGCAGCGGAAAAACTACTCGCTCGGCGCTCGCATTTTTCCGCTGAGCTAGGCGTTATGCACTATGGATGTTTTGAGTTACTTACAGCAAATGTTCGATTTAGCTTTAGAAGGAAAGCTTCAGGGTGTTTGGTTCTGGGCTTCTTTTTATACGCTTGTTGTTTGTCTTTATTCCACTTACTTCCAAATTCAAACGCGCTTTTGGGCATCAACTCACGGCAAGTTACATGAGCTCGGCGTAGAAAGATTTGGAAGTGCCAATGAACGTTCCGAACAACAATACCATGGCAAAGCCCTATACTCGTACCACATCAAAGGTAAAACATATCATGGAACGCGTATTTCACCTTGGTTGTTCGTCACCAATTACAATGCAAAAGACTTACTTGCCAAACAACAAGCTGGCATCGATAGGCCAACTCAAAGCAGCGTTACGGTTTATTACAATCCTAAAAAACCTAAAAAAAGCTTTTTGCTTAAAGCAAACAAATTCGGTATTTCGGTTACACTAATCATCGCAATCGTGCCTTTTTTAAGCTACATAGGCAGATTTCATGCTTAACGTGCAACAAGGCACTTAATTGTGCAAAGACAGGAATACATAAATGAGTAAGTTAAAAGAATCGGGGGCTAAAGCTCTCGTAATAGTTGAAGATATTGGTTTGCTAATTATTGCCATAGCAACTGTAATTGCAATTGGTTTCGAAGTTATCCAAATGTTTGAAGCTATGAAAGTAACACTAGCAGACCTTTTGTTGCTTTTTATATATCTTGAAGTATTGGCTATGGTTGGAATATACCTTAAAACGGGAAAACTACCTGTCCGTGTTCCACTTTATATTGCTGTGGTGGCAATAGCACGATATATGATTCTTGATATGAAGAATCTAGATACACTTAGAGTGCTTGGTCTTGCTGCTGCTATTCTAATTCTTGTTTTATCTATACTAGTCATTAGATATGGTCACACTAAGTTCCCATATAATAATACAAAAGACAGGTAACAAGACTATAAAGCTGGCCAGTAAAGAACACTGGTTTGGACGTGGAAAAGGTGCCGCGCCACTTGTTTTATACCGTTATGCATAAGTATCTAAATTTAATCTATCGAGGAGATAAACATGTCAAATGAAGGTTACCACGAGCCAATCAGTGAGCTATCAGATGAAACCAGAGATATGCACAGAGCTATCACATCTCTTATGGAAGAACTTGAAGCTGTCGACTGGTACAACCAACGAGTTGATGCCTGTAAAAATGAGGAGTTGAAAGCTATACTTGCGCATAATCGTGATGAAGAAAAAGAGCATGCAGCGATGGTGCTGGAATGGATTAGACGGCAAGACCCTAGCTTTGATAAAGAATTAAAAGATTATCTATTTACAGACAAGCCAATCTCTCATAAATAAATGCATAACCGTGCAATATACCAGACACCGAAGTGAGGACGACCTCACCTCTCAATATCGTTAGGGGACGGCCCCAAAGCTAATGGAGAGGTGTTTATGAGTTGGGTGATTTTGTTTGTCGCTGGCCTTTTGGAGGTTGGCTGGGCTATTGGATTAAAGTACACAGATGGCTTTACGAAGCTATGGCCTACTGTTGGCACGATGGTGTCGTTGGTTGCCAGTTTTCTTTTGCTAGGTTTGGCTCTGAAAACGTTGCCGGTAGGTACAGCCTATGCGATATGGGTAGGTATTGGTGCGGTAGGTACGGCGCTTCTGGGTATATTCTTATTTGGCGAGTCAACTGATGCGCTTAAGCTGGTGAGTTTAGGACTGATTTGTGCGGGTATTGTTGGCCTTAAATTAGCACATGCCTAAAAATGTTTAACGGACCAAAGGGGCTGTTAAACAGGCTGTGATATGCTTTAAATGGATTTTAAAATAACTTCTACTGTAACTAATTTAAGTGCGTGGAAAATCTTTTCACTGCTGCTTATATTCAATGACATATGAACTAGTGTTAAAAGCTCAATCAAAAGGGACTACCCTAAAACGGTAGCCCCTTATTGAGATCCTCCCTTAAAAAACTAACTCCGAGAGATAAATGAGTTTCATCAAAACAATTCTTTTATTAATGATATCTGTCAGCCTGTATGCTCAAGAGAACAAGGTTGAGGATTTGTATAGACTCAATAATATTACTGGCTCAATACTCATAGAATCACTTGATGGAAAAGTTAAGTATCAATATAACGTTAATGAGAGTGAAAGCTTTATACCTGCATCTACTTTTAAAATTCCCAATACACTGATCATATTAGAAGAGGGATTAATTAAAAATCAATTTGAGATCATTAAATGGGATGGCAAAGAGCGTGACTATGCACCGTGGAATAAGGACCAAACACTCACAAGTGCTTTTCAATATTCATGTGTATGGTGCTATCAACGTTATGCAAAGCAAGTAGGTGATGAAAAATACCACGAGTATTTACGAAAATTTAATTACGGAAACCTTTTAACAGGAAATGATGTGACTCGTTTTTGGTTAGATGGCGAATTAAGAATCTCAGTTATAGATCAAATCAATTTTTTACGTAAAGTATATGCAGAAGATCTCCCCATACAACAGAAGCATATTAAAACGCTCAAACGCATCATGTTGTCGGAAGAAAATAAGGCTTACAAAATTTGGTCAAAAACAGGCTGGTCTGGAAAAGATGGCTGGTATGTAGGTTACTTAGTTACAGATGCTCAAACATGGTTCTTTGCTAATCATATTGAAATAAATAAAAACTCAGATTTGGCTTTTCGTAAAAAACTTACCATGGAAGCATTTAAGGCTTTAAATATTGTTCAGTAGCAACAGATATAAAACAAGCACATTAAAAATCGCCCACACAGGAGTGAGAAAATGAGTCAGCATGAAAAGCTTAATTATGTAGAGTTCGGAGCAAAGGACTTGGCGTCAACCAAATCATTCTTCTCCTCAGTTTTCGGTTGGGAGTTTGTAGATTACGGCCCTGAATATACTGCTTTTTCAAATCAAGGTTTAGATGGCGGCTTCTTTAAAGCAGATTGCTGTAGCCAAACGGTTACTGGAGGCGCGCTTTTGGTATTCTACAGCTCAGACATTGAAGCTACTTTAAATAAGGTCGTTCAATATGGCGGTGAAATTGTTCACCCTATATTTGAGTTTCCTGGTGGTTGTCGTTTTCATTTTCAAGAACCGAGCGGTAATGAGTTCGCAGTTTGGTCAGAAACACGCGTATAACGGCTGTCAGCAATCACGGTCATTATTAAGTTATGTCGATTACTTGCCGTTGCTTGCCTTGTTAGATGGAGCCCGAAGCAGCGTTGTATGAGGTGACGAACAATTTTAAATAAAGGCGAACTGGAATTTTATGGCACAAAATAATCAAAAAACGATTTCACTGGTGTTAGGCAGTGGCGGTGCTGTTGGTTTAGCACATATAGGCATCATTCATTGGTTAGAAGAAAATGATTATAAAATAGAATCTATTTCTGGTTGTTCTATTGGTGCTCTGGTTGGAGGCATTTATGCCGCTGGCAAATTAGATGAATTTGAACAATGGCTTCGTGCTATCACTAAACTTGAAATTGTCGGTTTACTCGATCTGTCATGGCGAAAAAGTGGTCTTGTTAAAGGCGACAAAATCATTAATTCACTCAAATCCTTAGTAGGTGATGTTTTGATTGATGATTTACCGATTTCTTATACGGCAGTTGCCGCCGATATTATTAATGAAAAAGAGGTGTGGCTATGCTCGGGTAAACTGTTCGATGCAATAAGAGCCTCTATTTCATTACCACTATTTTTTACGCCTTTTAGATATGGCGATGTCGATCTTATTGATGGTGGCGTGTTGAATCCCGTCCCCATTGCACCAACATTTAACGATAATACTGACTTAACCATTGCCATTAATCTAGGCGGCAAGCCTGAACAAAACACCGCTGTAAGCATTGAGAATATTGTTGATCAGGCTTCCAACCCTCTGACTAAAAAGATTTCGGAGTTCATAGATCGTTTTAACGATTCTAAACAAGAAAAAACCAATAATGATTGGGGAGCTTATGATGTGGCAAACCAAGCGTTTGATGCCATGCAAAGTACAATTGCAAGACAGAAACTCGCCGCATACCCACCCGATCATTTTGTAGAAATCGCTCGCAATGCCTGTGGCACTCTAGAATTTTACCGCGCAGCAGAAATGATCGATTTGGGCTACCAAAAGGCTGAAGAGAGTTTATCTGCTCTAAAAAAATAATACGATGTACCGTTTATAAGCGAATAACGGAGTGTTCGCTATTCAAGCTTCACTTAAAAATGTCCATGCGACTATGCGTGTAATTTTATTACCTTGCACCATTTCTAGTTCTTTAATATCAGTCGCACCTAGTTTACGCAGTAATTTTATGGCTGGTTTTACATTTTCTGCCTTTGAAACCAAGCTGGTAAACCAGCGACATTGACTAGAAAAGAGACGGCTTTCTTTAATCATTTTTTTAAGAAACAGTTGCTCGCCCCCCTTGCACCATAACTCACCTTCTTGACCACCAAAGTTTAAACTAGGCTTGGAGTTAACGTTGTGAGTAATGACTTGCTCACCTCGGTTGCGAGCTAAATTATCAACCTTACGCTGGCTACCTTTGATAGCTTCTTCTAATGAGGCATGAAAAGGAGGATTGCAAACACTGACATCAAACCATTCACCTTGCTTGATTATGCCGTCAAATAGCTTATTTTTATCCTGCTGAAAACGAAGTGTCAGACGCTTCTCTTCCTCTAGCGGGGGATTTTTAGAAATGATCGTGGCAACATTATCCAAGGATTGGCGATTAATATCACTTCCCACACATTGCCAACCATAAAGTTGACACGCTAATAGTGAATAAATGCCATTAGCACCGATACCGATATCTAGTAATTTAATATCCGTATGCTGCTTAGTGAGTGTCGAACTAGGAGCAGCAATACCTAATAATTCAGCGACATAATGAATATAATCAACTCGGCCTGGTACAGGGGGGCAAAGCGCACCTTGTGGAAGTTGCCAATCGTTAATATTGTAGTGATGTTTTAATAAGGCAGTATTGAGTGCATTGACAGCCAATGGATCAGAAAAATTTATCGACAAATCACCATGAACATTAGTGCTTACAAACTGTTTAAGTGCCGGAGAGGATGAAACTAACTCAGTAAAATCATAGCCTTCTCGATGCCTATTTCTAATGTGCAAACCTTTATTAACATGCTTATTTTTACTGTGGTGTGATGTTGACACTAGAGTCTGCTTTTAAGGATGGTTAATGAGGTATCAGCTATATTATAAACATCTACAAACATATCAGCAGTCCTTAATTCTTATCCATTAATCCTGATTGCAAAAGCAATCAAGTGCCAAATTCTAGTAACCGCTACCTATAACGTCATAGCCATAGATAGTTCCCCTACTTTCTACATTGATTATGTCACTCTCAGCAACTATAGTGTTGCCTCCATATTGATGAATGGAAAAATTGATAGAGCACTTATCGCTCATTATTTAAAAAAGGGAAATTAATGAAAAAAGCACTAATCGCAGCAGCATTAGCTACTACTATATTGTCTGGCTGTGCATCGATACCAATGGAAAGTACTGAGCAGTCTAATATGGCTAAAAAGTTCGCACCACCATCTAATGAAAATGCAGGACTTTATATATACCGTTCAGGTATTTTGGGCTCAGCCTTAAAGAAAGATGTCTGGGTTGATGATAAATGTATTGGTGAAACGGCTCCCAATGTGTTTTTTTATGAAGAAGTTGCAGGAAATAAAGAGCACAAAATTTCAACTGAGTCAGAGTTTTCACCTAATGATGTGCTTCTTCAAACCGAAAGTGGGAAGAATTACTTTATTAGACAATACATCAAACTAGGTGTACTTGTTGGCGGTGCAGGCCTTGAAGTAATTGATGAAGAAAGCGGTAAAAAGGAAGTCCAAAAATTGAAAATGGCTAAAAAAGGTACTTGCAGTCAATAAGAAGTTAAAAGGGTGAAAGTCTTAAAATTGTTGCCTTAACAAAAAAGAAAGCCGTAGTGTATTCACTACGGCTTTTTTATTAATAGTTTTCTATTTTTTAAATATCAGACTTTTACATTGATATTATTACCCACATTACCTTGTGGTTGAGGAACTGATTGAATCAATTGTACTGCTGCCTGACCCTGTAGTTCTGCATTATTATTGGCTAGTTTTGCTACGGCTACTTCAACTTGTGCCTCAGAACCCTCCGATGCCATTACCGTTGAAACCTGTGCAATAGAGTTAACATTCATTTTAGATCACCTTATTTTCATGACAATATGGTCTAACAAAACTGATATCGGCAACAATAACATTTTCTTTATTATTTTTCTGAATCACATTGGATTTATTGTGAACTAATTTAAACTTTGATTACCAACTCTCGATGCTTTAAAACGTAGGTAATTTTTGGCTGGCATCTCTTTCATCTCACCTGTTCTTGGGTTACCGGGGCGTGCTGGCTGATGTTCGGTATAAAACTGTCCCAGACCTTGCAGCCTTACGACGTCATCATCACGCAGTGCCGCTATTACTTCTTTTTTAAATGCTTTAATCACTTGAAAAACGTTCTCTTGTTCCATATTCAAGTCTTTGGCTATCGCTTTTGCCAAGCCACGATCACTTTGAGCCGAAACCTGTAGAGAGACAAGGCATAACACTACTATTAGTAAATATTTTTTCATTCTTATTTCCTTTTACAAATTAAACGAATTATAGCGTCTTTAATAAAAGTAGTAGCTCAGCTTTCGATATCAACTTAAGTAAATAACCCTTAACTTACTGTTGTTATTAAAGTTATTAAAATTACTGCCGTTACACTATCCATAGTAATGAGCATGGAGACTGGTTTGTGATTGAGATACCTAAGGAATATAAAGCCGCTGTACTAACGACAGCATCGCCCAAAAGCGCGATTCGCTTTAATAGTATTTCTGATGAAGATAAGGAGGTTGTTCGGGTAGAACGGCGTCTTGCGCCTACCCGAAGACGAGCAGGAGGAACTAAGAGCCAGATTGAACGAAGGGTTTCATCTGATCGTCGTCGGCGATCGTTTAGCAGTAAGGCCTGAGTTACGTTAAATTTTTTATTAATTCAATACCTGAGTGTTTTAATAGGTTAAAATAAAGTCTACATACTGAATAAACAGTGATCATAAACCATACTCACTTAGGATCTTAAATGAAGGCTTTATTACTCGTTGCACATGGCAGCCGTCGCCAACAATCAAACGATGAAGTTGTTTTATTAGCAGAAAAGTTAAAAGCAATCTGTAGTGAGCAATACCAAATTGTACATGCTGGTTTTTTAGAGCTTGCTGATACCCTTATTCCAGATGGAATCAAACTATGTATCGATGATGGCGCGACATCAATTATCGTTTTACCCTACTTTTTAAATTCTGGTCGTCATGTTGTTGAAGATATACCGACTATCGTCAATGAGACTGAAGCTCTCTATCCTCAGGTCGACATTAATATCGCTTCTCACCTTGGTGCTTCAGATAAAATGATCGAAATCTTGATGTCATGTGCAAACCAAGTTAAGTAAGTCATTACTCTATATTCAGCACTGTATTTTTATCACTGTCACTACTCGTTTTCCAACTAATTCGAAGTTCAAGCCGTTGTTCTTGCTCTTCAGTTTTTGCCGTGACTTTTAGGTTTAACAATCCTGACGGTTCCAACTTAATCTCACTGTTATGATCACTAAAGGTTAACTCACCTTTTGCAATTGCTTTTGAAATTGATTTAAGCATGTCTTGTATGCTTTTTTGATCTTGTAGTGACTCATGTTTGAAAGTCTGCTGTTTCTCACTCATAGTCTTGCCTCTTTATTCGATAAATAGTGTTCTGGCTCGAACACTTTGGCATAGGGATAATCACTGCTAATGCCAATAATACGTTTACTAGGGTCGATAATCGTGACACCAATCCCATAACCACTTAAGCCTTCTTTTTTA
This sequence comes from uncultured Gammaproteobacteria bacterium, assembly GCA_937900515.1. Taxonomy (GTDB): domain Bacteria; phylum Pseudomonadota; class Gammaproteobacteria; order Nitrosococcales; family Methylophagaceae. The sequence goes on from CALCCU010000212.1 coordinate 8,385, forward strand.
CGAGAGTTGCGATCAATAGTGATATCACATTCAATATGAAGCAAACCTTGCTTTAAAGCGATTCGTTGACCATGCTTACGATTAATATGTCCCTGAACAACAGCAAGTAAGCCTTTACGACTCATTCGATTTACCCCTTTTTGTGTTAAAGGTAAATCTGCAGGCCGATATTTTGTTCGCATTGTATTGGCAAGACTGCCATAGTAAAAACGAAATAAATCTTTTTCTATATGATCACGAAATTGCCTATTTATATAGCTAAGACCTTTTTTACTAATTGTTTTACTAATGCCATCATCCACACCTGCATGAATAAATAAAAATGAGCCTTTTCGATAGGCCAGCTGCATTTCCTGATAAAACCAAGCAAACTCACCTTTTGAATGCAGAAATAAAGCACGACACTTTAATGCAATGGCATAGACCTCTCGCATCGAAAATCCTGCCTTAAAACAAGCTTGTTCAAAGTGATCATATTTTTTACGCATTTTATGTAATTCACGTTTAATTCCCGCTTCGGTCATTAATTCGCTAGCAACATGAGGAAATGCTTCAAACCACTCTTCATGAGGGAACAAACGCCGTTTACATTCCGCTTCATCAGGAATTTTATTGCTTAAAGGTTTACCTTTTAAATACTGGTCATACACTTCTCGCAATAAAGGAATCACTTTGCCACCCATACGCACAAATAAGTGTTCAGTTGTCGGGTGTCGTTCTAATCCTATTGCATGGATCCCCATGAACAAGCGCATATCATGATTGCCTGCCAGCAATTTTACATTTGCACCTGTATCCATCAGGTGGCGAATACTTTTTAGCAGTTGTAAGTTACTCGGTCCCTTATCTAAGCAATCACCGCCGATGATAAAGATACCTTTTTTACCTGCCTTGCTCAGCTTAAAGTCGGTTGCTTGCTCACCCGTCTTAATAACACCACCACTAATCACGAGCGAAGCAATAAAACCTTCTGCATCGGCATGTGGGTCGGTGATCACAAATAGACGTTGTTTGGGCCATTTCCATTGTTGATGCTGACTCAAATGTTGCACTGCTTCAGTAAAATGCCGACGATCGATATTATTTTTATGAGCTGAATGTGATGCAACTACATTCCATTGCTCCGTTTTCTTGGGCATACGGTCACGAATCATTGCCGGTAACTTGGTAAAGTCAGGCACCCACTTGTCCATCGTCTCATGTCTAAATTTCACATCAGCTTTCATCATTTAGTCCGTATATTCACTATGCTGACTGCGTACTTTCCAAACACCTGCAATATGCTGCCACTCACCATTGGGTAAATACTCAAGATAAATAGGACTTGCGTGATACATGCTTAACTGAGCAATTTCATCAAACTCTAATATGCCAAGTTTATAGGCCGCATGTCTAAATGCAGCACCATGACCAAAAAATAGTTTTACTTGAGTATCACTGCTTTCTGCTAATGCTGACATTTGCTTGATTAAATGTTGTGCAACGCGCTCACCCGCACCTAGTAGTGATTCAGCCCCCATAAATGGCAATTTAAAATTGCTATCAGACTTCCATTTTTTAGGTAATGAATCAAAGCGAGGATCATCTTCAATAATTTGTTCAATCTGTTTAGTCGTTAAGTTTGCAGCACTACCAACACTTCGTTCAGCTAGTGCTTCAAAGCAGGTAATGTGTGGCGGCTCATCAAATAAATCATCATAAAGCTCGCTCACAATGTTTGCTGTTTGCCATGCTCTTAATAATGACGATGAATCAATTGCTGAATCTAAATGCCAGTTATTTTGGTTTATCACTTTCTTTAATTGAACCGCACACAGTTGTGCTTGCTCTATACCATCTTGATTCAATGCAAACGGTTGTAATGCACTTGGTGTATTAGCTAACTGCTGATAGTCAGCATGTCTAATAAAGGCAGCAATACGACGAGACATTATTTATATTTCTCGCTGCTGGAGAAAGTTTTCAGCCAAGCTTGCAAAATCAACTTTTCCGGTTGCCTCATAGATATCTACCCGTTCTAGCACCGCTAAATAAGCTTCTTTATCAAAGCCATAGACAGGCGCCTCAAAACTACCATCACTATGTAAATAAAATGGACCAGCTGCTTTCATGATGGCCTCTAATAAATCTTCACGCTCACGCAGATTCACTTGTTTGAGTTGTAAGGCTTGTGATGAATCACGTTGCCAGTTCAACACTAAAAAAGCTTTGAGTGGTGCTTCAGCCTCAATGCGACCATGACCATAGACAGCATCAATATCAACATCATATTTTTGCTCCAGATCCCATAATTCTTGAGGTGGCAATGCTAATAATCTAGCACGCTCGGTTTCTGGAATTAGGTTTTCTAATCGTGGATTATGTGTAATTGTGCCGGGGTTAATACGCGGCATTTTAGCAACCCCTGCTGCTTGAACCAACGAAGCTTCTTGTTTTACAAATAGACGATCATTACTTAAAAAATGCGTCGTCTCATCTTCTAACATCTGCAACATCAAGGTCGACTTTCCACCACCTGAGAAACCTGCAACAGCGTAAGCTTGTCCATCTTTCACTAAGGCTGCAGCATGACAGTTTAACCAGTCTCTTTGTTGTAGCCAGGTCATATATTGATTATTAATAAAATTAATAATCTGGTTATCATTTTTTAAACACGGCCCAACAGCTAAACGACGATGTTGACTCTGCAAAAACACC
>CALCCU010000213.1 GCA_937900515.1 uncultured Gammaproteobacteria bacterium
AAGTATATGACGGTACACCGTTATAGTAAACGAACTATTAGAAGTTATTTGCAATGGATCCGCAGTTATATTTTTTATCATAATAAAACGCATCCAAATGATCTTCATGCTAAGCAGCTTGAAGGTTTCATTTCTATTTAGTACTACAATTAGTATTGGATATTACTCTATAAAGCCGCCATCAATTTACAGCCTCTGGTATGATCTTATGATTTGTATTCGGTAAACGTATTATGGCTAGCGACAGTTTTTCTTCCCTTGCGATTTCGCCTGCACAAATTGCCAATTTAGAGTCGCTGGGCTATAAAAAGATGACGCCGATTCAGGCGCAAAGTTTACCTGAAGTATTGAAAGGTAAAGATCTGATTGCCAAAGCAAAAACGGGGAGTGGTAAAACCGCTGCTTTTGGTATCGGTTTACTGAATAGTATTAATCCTCGCTTTTTTGGTGTTCAAGCCTTAGTTATCTGTCCAACTCGTGAATTGGCTGATCAGGTCGGTAAAGAGTTGCGCAGATTGGCACGATTTACTCAAAATATTAAGCTAGTGCTGCTTTGTGGTGGTAAGCCTTTAGGCCCTCAAATTGGTTCTTTAGAGCATGGCGCACATATCGTTGTTGGAACACCTGGACGTTTACAAGACCATTTGCGTAAAGGCACGCTGAAAATCGATGGTTTAAAAACCTTAGTTTTAGATGAAGCTGATCGTATGTTGGATATGGGGTTTGCTGAGGTGATGGACGAGATTATTTCTCATACACCTGATAAACGTCAGACCTTATTATTTTCTGCAACATACCCTGATACGATTCAACAAATGAGTCGTAGAATTCAACGTAACCCTGTAACAGTAACGGTTGAGTCTGAACATCAATCTGCTGTCATTGAGCAGTTATTTTACGAAGTCAAAAAGCACGAAAAAAATGATTCTTTATTAGCTTTGTTTGAACATTATCAACCTGACAATGCGGTTGTGTTTTGTCATACCAAAATTCAGTGTGATGAGGTGGCTGATTTTCTACGTGGTCATGATATTGATGCGGCAGCCATTCATGGTGATTTAGATCAACGTGAGCGTGATCAAGTGTTAGTTCGTTTTGCTAATAATAGCTGTGCGGTATTGGTGGCTACTGATGTGGCGGCACGAGGTTTAGATATTAAGTCGCTTAAAGCGGTGATTAATTATGAATTGCCGCGTGATCCTGATATTTATATTCATCGTATTGGTCGAACAGGCCGTGCAGGTGAAAAGGGTATTGCTGTGAGCTTGTTTACCCAAGCCGAAGAAGTGCGGGTTAATGCAATTGCTAAGCACCAAAAGAAACCAAGTATTTGTGATGTGCCTGAATCACTGGATCGTCATTCAAGCTATAAATTAAAAGCACCCATGGTAACAATTCAATTAGATGCAGGTCGTAAATCTAAATTACGTCCAGGTGATATTTTAGGGGCATTGACGGGGGAAGCAGGTCTTGAAGGGGCTCAAATTGGCAAAATAGATATTTTTGATATGTCGAGCTATGTGGCTCTAGAAGCTGAAGCAGTAAGACAAGCATTGAATTATTTAGCTGATGGTAAAGTAAAAGGGCGTACGATTCGCGCTCGTAAAATTCGTTAAGTTAGTTTTAGATTAGTTATAAAAGATAGAGGCTTAAACAGTTGGCAGAAGCAGAGTTTGTAGTAGGACAGCGTTGGATTAGTAACAGCGAAGCAGAGTTAGGATTAGGGATTATTAAACAACTCTCTGGCCGTCGGGTTGAGGTTAGTTTTCCTGCGGCAGGTGAGCAGCGTACGTATGCGATGAATATCGCACCGCTTAGCCGAGTTCAATACCCTGTTGGTGACCGGGTTAAAACTGATGAAGATGTCAGTTTTGTGATTTCTGCACGTCACGATATGAATGGTTGTTTTATTTATCAAGGCGATGATGAAGAGGGCAATGAGATCAGTATTCATGAAATGGATCTGAATAGTTTTGTTCAATTTAGTCAGCCACAAGACCGTTTATTTGCAGGTCAAGTTGATAAAAACAGTCAATTTCAATTACGTACTCAAGCGTTAGCTCATCAGCATAGATTACAATCGAACTCTATATTTGGCCTAATGGGACCCCGTGTTCAGTTATTGCCTCATCAAATTTATATTGCTCACCAAGTTGCCAAACGCCATGCGCCTCGTGTTTTACTTGCCGATGAAGTGGGCTTGGGTAAGACAATTGAAGCAGGTTTAATCATTCACCAACAATTGACGACAGGCCAAGCTCAACGCGTGTTGATTGTGGTACCTGATAGCTTGATACATCAGTGGTTAGTTGAGATGTTACGCCGTTTCAATTTGCAATTTACGATTATGGATGAAGATCGCCATGAAGGCTTAATCGAAGCAGGCGAGACCAACCCTTTCGAAAGTGGACAGTTGATGCTGTGTAGTTTATCTATGCTTACTTCTAACCCTGCTATTTATGAAGATGCTCTGAATACATCGTGGGATTTGATGATTGTTGATGAAGCGCATCATTTACAGTGGAGTGAAGAGCAAGAAAGCCCTGAATACCAATGCATTGATGGTTTAGCACGTGAAGTGGCTGGCTTATTATTATTGACTGCGACACCTGAACAATTGGGTGTTGAAAGTCATTTCGCTCGATTACGCTTATTAGATCCTGATCGTTATTTCGATTTAGCTAAATTTCGTCAACAAGAAGCCAGTTATCAACCGATTAGCACCTTAGTAACACAATTATTAGCCGCGGATGCCAAGGATAATTTGGTTAACTTACGTGCTGATATTGAATCGTTTTTAGGCGAAGATGCTTTTGAAAAACTGACTCAGACTGATGAATTTGAATTTGCTCGAGATACAGCAATCAATGAATTATTAGATCAGCATGGTACGGGACGAATTTTATTCAGAAATACTCGTGATGCGGTAACTGGTTTTCCTGAACGTCAGCTAGTGAGGCATGCTTTAACAGCGCCTGATGAATATACTGAAAATCAAGTGACTCAAGATGCTTTAGGTTTGTTGCAATCTGAAGTGTGTATTGGTGTTGACTGGCTTGCTGCTGATAGCCGTGTGGTTTGGTTAGCAGAGTTCTTAGCAGACAATAAGGGCGATAAAGTTCTGGTTATTTGTGCTCAAGCAGATACTGCATTGGAATTAGAGCAGTATTTACGCACTAAACAAGGTGTCCGAAGTTCAGTATTCCATGAAGGTCTTAGCTTAGTAAATCGTGACCGTGCGGCTGCTTATTTTGCTGACGAAGAAGAGGGGGCCCAAGTACTGATTTGTTCTGAAATTGGTAGTGAAGGGCGTAACTTCCAGTTCTCTCATAACCTTGTCTTGTTTGATTTACCCCTGAACCCTGATTTATTAGAGCAGCGTATTGGTCGACTGGATCGGATTGGGCAAAATCATGATGTGCGTATTCATGTTCCTTATTATGAAAATAGCGCTCAAGCAGTATTGTTAGATTGGTATGACAAGGGCATTAATGCCTTTGATCAGGTATTCCCTGCCGGTGGTGCAATTTATCAAACGGTTAAGACTGAGTTGCACGCTTGTATACTTAACCCAAGCAAACAGGCTGAGATTGATGCCTTGATTGAGCGTACAAGTACTTTAACTCAAGAAACCATTGATGTATTGCAGCAGGGTCGTGATCGTTTATTAGAACTAAATTCATGTAACTTGCCTATTGCTAGTGAGTTAGTGGCTGATCTAGAAGAAGCTAGTCAGTCTTCAGAGCTTGCTGACTTTATGGATAAAGTATTCGATGAATATGGTGTTGAGCAGCAAATGCATAGTGCAGATAGCATTATCTTAGAACCTGGTAATCATATGCTACAACACCAATTTCCAGGTTTGCCTGAAGATGGTGTGACTGCCACGTATCAGCGTCACCGTGCCTTAGTACGTGAAGATATGGCCTTTTTGAGTTGGGAGCACCCAATGGTACTGGGTAGCCTCGATATGACGATTAATAGTGACTTTGGTAATAGTGCTTTTTGCACGCTTGAGTCTGATGATTTTGCAGCTGGAACGCTGTTATTAGAAGCAATCTTTACTATTAAGTGCCCTGCACCTAAATCATTGCAATTGGGACGCTATTTAAATCATTCCTACTTGCGAATTGTTACTGATGAAGATGGTCGTAATTATCATGAAGTGCTTGATGAAGATACGTTTAATTCTTTAGCTGGAAGAATTCCGAAAGCAACTGCACAAGAGTTGATTCGTCATGCACGACCAAAGATTAATGATTTGATTGCTCAGGCTAAGCAGTCTGCAAGCAAGCAGCAGACAGAGATTATTGAACAAGCAGTGACAACGATGCATCAATCATTACAGCCAGAACAAGATCGTTTGACAGCTTTAGCTAAAGTTAATTCATCTATTCGTGAAGAAGAAATTAGTTATATTGCTGACTCTCAACAGCTATTGGCTGAATACTTAACGGATGCACAATTGAGTCTTGATGCGGTACGTGTAGCAATAGTAACAGCATAGAATTACCTGTCGAATATAATAAATGCTTGTTTTATTTAGCTATTTTCGGTTATTGTTAGATCTAACACTACTAGTGGGGAGATACAGCAATGACAGATTATGTTAATGCAAATGAGCTAGAGTGGAATCAAAATACGTCAGCTGAACGCCGCCAAGGAGAGCGAAGAACAGGTACAGAACGTCGTGAAATGATCCGCTTTGAAACAGATAAGGTTAATCGACGCACCCATGAGCGGCGCCAGACAGCGACGTCATGGGGAGGTTCTAAGCCTGTTTAGTAGCCTAAAAAACGCGCTGTTTGGTAGAAAACGGTACTCACTACCCAGGCAAGACTGAGCGGCCATGCAACTGCTAACACTGAGTACCAAGCTGATTTAGCTTCGCTACGAAGTGTTGCTATGGTTGCTAAACAAGGCGTGTAGAGCAAGGTAAATAGCATAAAGCTATATGCTTGTACCCAATCAATTTGTTGGGCGATACCTTGCATCAGTGAACTTCCTTCTAAACCATAAATCACCGCTAAAGCACCAATTACGATTTCCTTAGCAACGAAGCCAAAGATAAGTGCGACTGTGAGTTCTGGATTAATGCCAGCCGAAGATAAAACAGGTGACATAAACTCACCTAACCATCCAGACCAGCTTTCAGGGCTGGCAGGCTCAACACCGAAGGGCATATTCGTTAAGAACCATACGAGTACCACACCAATAGTAATAAATTTAGTTGCACGACGAAGGAAGTGTTTCACTTCATGCCAGCCACGTAATACCATTTGTGGACCTGTTGGGAAGCGATATGGTGGTAGTTCTAAAGCAAAAGGTTCATTACTGTTGTATCGACCTTTAAATAACAAACTGGTAACAATTACAGAAACAAATGTCATTAGGTAGAGACTAAAGAGCACGAGTGGTGCTTGATCAGGCGTGAAGAGTGCGGTGGTCATAAATACAAATACTTGTAACCTTGCACTGCAAAGTGAAAATGGAATGACAAGCATGGTGAGCAAACGTAAACCACGGCTTCGCATTGTTCTCGTTCCCATCAATGCTGGCACATTACAACCAAAGCCCATCAATAGCATCACGAAGCTACGTCCATCTAAGCCGAGTTTACTCATTAGTGCATCCATTAGGAATGCTGCTCGTGAAAGATAGCCACTGTCTTCAATAATAGCCATAAATAAGAAGAATAAGACTATCACGGGGACGAATGAAGCAACGGTTGCTACACCATCAAACACCCCGTCGATTAAAAAGCTATATAAAAGAGGTGGGAGTGATGACAGTAATGGAACTAAAATAGCATCTCGGAATGCTTCCAGAATCCATGCCATTCCATCTTGAAGCGGTGCACCGATTGTATAGACGGCTTCAAACATCAAATACATGGTCATGAAGAATAGTGGTAGACCTAAGAATGGGTGGAGCGTAATGTGGTCAATTTTTTCAGTGAGTGTTTTACTTGTTTGAATGGGGGCACTCACACTGTGGCGAACGATTTTTTCTAATTTGTCCTCGAGTTGTTGATCGACGGCAAAGTCTTCTTCCAAGGTCAATGTAGGCACAGCTTTGGATTTTTTCAACTCACTTTCAATTATTTGATAGGCTTCGTTATAGCCCTCGCCATATTTAGCGCTCAGCAAAGCGGTTGGGTAGCCCAGTTCTTTACCTAGTTTTTGTTCATCTATTTTGATGCCTAGCTTTTTAGCTTCATCAGCCATATTCAATAACAAGACAGCGGGCAACCCTAATGTTTGTAACTGAAGGGCGAGTGTCAATTGACGTTCTATTTGAGTGGCGTTAGCGACAAGAATAACGAGATCAATTGAGTTGTTACATAAAAAATGCCTAACAACTTGCTCGTCATCTGAGAAACCGTGAAAGTCGTAGATACCAGGTAAATCTACGATCTCGACCATTTCACCTGCCATGAGTAATTTGGAGGCAAGTAGGTCAACCGTTACTCCAGGCCAGTTGGCAACTTTAGCGCTGGCTCCACTCATACGGTTGAATAGTGTAGATTTTCCGGCATTCGGCATACCGATAAGAGCTATACGTTTCACATTAAGACCTCAATCATTTTTGCATCTTGCTGTCTAAGCATAACTTCTGTGTTACCTATTTTTATGTGATAGGGGCCATTGAATGGTGCAATTCGGATTAACTCGAGAGGCTTACCGATTCGAAAGCCTAGCGCATTGAGGCGAAATTTGAATCCCGTATCTACATGTATCGCTTGTACTGTTGCTGTTTGGCCTGGTGTTAAGTTTGATAAACGAGATAAGTTCGCCACAGTGTTACCCTAATCTAAATGATAATGATTATCATATAGCTTTTTTATCATTATGACAACAATTTTAGGCACTTCTTAAGACTTGATTTTAAACTTTCTCTTAAAATAAAAAGGCCACGATAAACGTGACCCTTTAGTAGGTTAAACATTCGAAGAGATAGTATTAAATTAATAGTGGAGCAATCACTAAGCTGACAATGGCCATTACATTAATTAAGATATTCATTGCAGGGCCAGAGGTATCCTTTAAAGGGTCACCAACCGTGTCACCGACGACAACAGCGGTATGAACATCTGAACCTTTACCGCCGAGATTACCTTTTTCGACATGTTTTTTAGCGTTATCCCAAGCACCACCTGCATTCGCCATCATCAATGCCATCATGACCCCAGTAATAAGTGCACCACCAAGCATACCCCCCAAAGCCTCAGGACCGAGACCAAAGCCAACTACAACTGGCGCACCTACCGCAAGTACGCCTGGTAAAATCATTTTATTGAGTGCTGCTTTGGTAGCAATATCTACACAAGTAGCTGTATCAGGTTTAGCTGTACCTTCAAGTAAGCCTGGAATTTCTCTAAATTGACGGCGGATTTCATGAATCATATCAAATGCAGCATCACCCACAGCAGTCATGGTGAGAGCACTGACTAAGAATGGGAATATACCGCCTAAGAACATACCTACGAGTACGATAGGATCGTTGATGAGTAACTGAAGCTCATTGCTGCCATGATTGATAGTTTCAATATAAGCACTAATAAGTGCTAATGCGGCTAATGCCGCGGCACCAATCGCAAATCCTTTACCTATCGCTGCGGTTGTGTTGCCAAGTTCATCGAGTGAGTCAGTAATTTCACGAGTTTGTTCCCCCATTTCGGCCATTTCAGCAATCCCTCCAGCATTATCAGCAACAGGGCCATAAGCGTCGATAGCCATTGTGATACCAACTGTTGCAAGCATTCCTACGGCGGCGATACCCACACCGTATAAACCCGCAAAATGACTAGAGGCAAAAATAATGGCTGCAATAGTGATAACGGGAATGGCCACTGACTGCATACCTAAAGCCAAACCACTAATGAGTACGGTAGCTGCACCTGTTTCGCCATCTTTAGCAAGTTTTCTAACAGGAGCACCACCAGTGTAGTACTCAGTGACTAAACCTATGATAATGCCTCCAACAGCGCCGACTAATACCGCTATCCAAATATTCGATGTGCCGCCTAAGACTGAAATCAATAAGTAAGAAACTGCAATAAATAATAAAGAAGCACCGATAGTACCCACGCGGAGTGCTACTTCAGCACTTTTTGTAGAGAATAGTTTTACGGCAAAAATACCGGCAATTGAGCAGAGTAGACCGATAGATGCTAATGCCAAAGGCATAAACATCAATACCTGCTGACTATCAGCAAGCGTTGCGATGGTTGCCACGCTCATAGTGGAAGCGATCGCAATACTTGCTATCATGGCGCCACAGTATGATTCGAAGATATCTGACCCCATACCTGCAACATCACCTACATTGTCACCCACATTGTCTGCAATAACACCCGGGTTACGAGGATCATCTTCAGGAATACCTGCTTCAATCTTACCGACTAAATCAGCACCAACATCAGCACTTTTAGTAAAAATACCTCCGCCTACGCGTGAGAATAAGGCCACTGATGAAGCTCCCATACCAAAACCATGGATAACATGTGCTGTGTGCGGATCACCACCAAATGTTAAATAAAGAAATCCAACACCTAATAAACCCATTGAAGCAACGGTGAGTCCCATTACCGAGCCGCCCATGAAAGCAATAGTCAATGCTGATGATGCACCTTCATTTTGTGCCGCAATAGCAGTTCGAACATTGGCTTGTGTCGCTGAATACATACCAATGTAACCTGCGCTTGCTGAGCATATTGCACCTAGAAAGAATGCGAATGCTGAGTTCCAACCAAGATCTGAGAAACCAAGTGCTACGATACACACAACACAGAAGATGCCTAATCGACTGTATTCGGCTCGCATGAACACCATAGCCCCGAGGTGGATTTGATCTCCGATTTCAGAAACAATACCGGAGCCTGCTGGTGCAGCCCTAACTTTGGTGTAGACCAAGAAGGCGCAAAATAAACCGAAAATCCCTAGAATGACAGGCGCATAACTTAACGATGACATAGACTAAACCCCATATTAATTAGCATTAATAAAATGTGTAACTTAGTATGTAAAGTGTTGTTAAGTTTTTATACGCGTATTAGTTGTAGGTGTAAAGCTGTTATGGAATTTTATGATTGAATGGTTTATTTACCCCGTCGTGGGGGTTATTGCAGGTATCTCTTCGGGCTTGCTTGGTTTAGGCGGAGGCATTGTTGTAGTTCCAAGTTTATTAACTATATTCATTCTTAACGGTGTACCCAGTTCAGTCGCCATGCATATGGCCGTAGCAACCTCATTAGCGACGATTATCGTTACTTCGTCAGCGTCATCCTATTCACACTACCGACTTAACACCATTAGTTGGGTTTGGTTTTGGTTTTTAGTACCAGGCTTGATTTTAGGTGGTGTATTCGGTGCTTATTTGACAACCGCAGTAAGTAGCACACTCTTACAGCTTTGTTTTTCAATTTATGCCTGCTTTGCAGCATTTAAACTCTGGTTTTCGATGAAGCTAAAAGTAAATAGTGCCTGGCATGGAAGAGTACAAACGCTATTTGTTGGAGGAGGAATTGGAATTATTTCTTCTTTGCTAGGAATTGGTGGCGGTACTTTAATTGTTCCTTATCTAATGGCCGCTCAGCAGCCTATGTCTAAAGCAATAGGTACATCAGCTGCGTGCTGTGTACCTATCGCGGTGTCAGCAGTTTTAAGCTTAAATATGATGGATGTTGAAGTGCATGATTCAGGAGTTGAAGCCGCCGGGCTTATTCAATGGGATGCTTTTGTAGGAATTATAATGACCAGTATGCTTTTTTCGATGATCGGCGCATCTTGGAGTAAAAAAGTGCCTGTGAAATTATTAAAGCGGATCTTTTCAATTGTTCTAGTGCTAACTGCAACCGTATTAATCACTAAAACCTAGCCGAGTTTTAGTGTGTGTATCAACAATTAAATATCATGTATTTGTTTAACGAGTGCTTTCTTATATAATAATCTGTTTATCATTCTCTTTAGGGCTATTCAATTATGAATCTTGACCGCGTTGGTTCAGGCAAAAATCTTCCTGATGACATTAATGTTATCGTAGAAATTCCTTCTCATTCAGATCCTGTTAAATATGAAGTAGATAAGGAAACAGGTGCATTGTTTGTTGATCGTTTTATGAATACTGCAATGTTCTACCCATGCAACTATGGTTATGTTCCTCACACATTGTCTGACGATGGTGATCCGGTTGATGTATTGGTAATTAGCCCATTCGCCTTAATTAGTGGATCAGTTGTTCAATGTCGTCCAGTTGGCATGTTGAAAATGACAGATGAGTCTGGCGAAGATGCAAAAATTATCGCTGTACCTCACGATAAAATGTACGACGACGTACAAAATATTGGTGATGTATCACAGCGTACATTAGACCAGCTTTCACACTTCTTCGAGCACTATAAAGATTTAGAAGCTAATAAATGGGTTAAAGTTGAAGGTTGGGTAGGCATTGATGAAGCGAAAGCTGAAATCATGGCTAGTGTTGAGCGTTTCAATGCATTACCAGAAAAACCACAATTTTAATTTAAACGTACATTTGTTACATAAAATCGGCGAGCTGGTGTTTACATCAGACTCGCCGATTTCATATCTAAACCTAAGGTGATTTATGACAACATTGGTTCTACAGGGTGATAATTTAAACCGCGAGCAGATCGAGAAGATTGAACAAGAGCTTGGCGCAACGGCGGTGACAAATGCTCTTTATTCTGTGATTCAAACGAGTGAACCATTAAGTGAGGACGATTTAACGGTACTGCGAACTCATTATCAATTTGATATTAATGCGTTGCCAGAAGACTTTACTGTATCTGATACTAAGTTATTTGTAACAGACATGGACTCAACCTTAATTAATATCGAATGTGTTGACGAAATTGCCGACTTTATTAATGTTAAACCACAAGTTGCCGCTATTACAGAGGCTGCAATGCGTGGCGAAATTGATTTTGAAACTTCATTACGTCAGCGAGTGTCCTTATTAAAAGGACTCGATGTCGGTGCTTTAGAGCGTGTTTATAACGAGCGTTTACAACTAAATCCTGGTGC
>CALCCU010000214.1 GCA_937900515.1 uncultured Gammaproteobacteria bacterium
AATGTTTGGTGCGCCCGGCACGATTCGAACGTGCGACCGCCTGGTTCGTAGTTAGCAGTGTTCGGGATAGAAACAATAAATAAGTCATATAGTTATGATGTTATTATGTCCCATTGAATTTTTATTATCGTAAATTTAATTTATTGATATGCAACAAATAGATTAAGTGAATGGGACAAGCTTATGTGTACTAATTTGGAAATAACTCAGGTTGACACCATGGAGCAGGCAGATTTTCTTTCTGAAATAGAGGCTGGTGTTGAGTCATGGAATAAAATGATTAAAGATAAATACAGTGAACAGCACAGACTGGAAATCAAGTTAGGCGATAACAGCTCTCAGCGATTAGTCCCTATCTTAGATTCAACGAATGGGTTCGAAAATTTCGATTTTAGCTATATCGATCTGAAATTTGACGGTGTGGATTTTAGAAATCCCGGAAAATCAATTGAAAATTTATTCTACAAACCTTTAGGATTAGGCTCACTATCTATAGTTAATTGCCAAAAAATTCCAAGAATAGAACTACGTAATATAACTATTAAAGCAATAAATATTAGCAGTTCTGCCTATCAGCGTGTTCCTTACCGACGAGAGCAAAGTATTTCTGACATTTTAATTACACACTGCAAGTTTACCGGTTATGGGCTATCTGTTAATAATACCGATATCAATAACCGTCTTTATATAGTAAGTTGTGATATGACTACAACTGATAACGATATGACTCCTACTTTTGACTTTAGTAATAATTCTTTTGTAGCGATTTATTTGTCTGAAATTGTATTTCAAAATCCAGTCGGTTTTCAGAAGTGTTCCTTTGATGGGAAAGTTCGTTTTGATAATATCAATTTTAAGAATGATATAGAATTTATCGGGTGTTCTTTTAATGATAGCACTGATTTTCATACGTCAAAATTTGGAATACCGCCAAGATTTAACGAATCATCTTTGAGCCAACAAACCTTATTTCCACCAGAAGATAACTTTGTAGTACTTAAAACAAAGGACGAACGTCTTCTTGCAACTCATATTCTTGCATTACAACAACTTAAGGTAAAAGCTTCTGATTTGCAAGATAGAAGGACTCAAGGACTATTTTATAGTCTCGAACAAAAATATTTAAGACAATCTTCCAGAATGAGTATGTTTGAAAGTTTTATATCATACGCATATCAGGGTAGTTCGGACTTTGGGAGAAGTGTTGGTAGACCAGTCTTTTTGTCTCTTATATTGATAAGCATTTATACAATGATTTATTCAGGTATTAATTCAGAAAAAATTTCCATAGACTTACCGTTTAGCTCAACAATTATTCAACAGTCTTTCTACGAGTCTTTAGTTGCAACACTATTACCTTTTAGGTTGCTTACACAGCCTGAGAGCAGCTACTTGGTTAAGATCATTTCAGTTAGCGAGTCTTTTATTGCTATCAGTTTATTAGCGTTAATATTATTAGCTTTGCGCTGGAACTTTAGACGTGACTAGTGTATCTGTGGTTTAATAAAGAGGTATGAAAAACCTCTTCCTGATAAGAACAATATGATGAATAAAATACCTAAATACGAAGAAAACCTTTCTAAAATGATGACTCGAACACTTGAGGAAAGTGCTGATCTTGAACGTGTTGAGCGTGAAGCCATTGCTAATTTTAAAGGTCAATTAACCGATCTTGAAGCCGCTCTTGGTGTTCTTCGAATTGGTGGGCATGTAGGTTGGAGAGTGCTTGTTCTTGTCCATAACAAGCGAACATTACGCAAGTATGAAGAAATTCTCGACATTAAATTTAAAGAGTTTTTTCCTGATGAAGGCCCAAGCTATGAACGGTCGTTTGGCTATATGGCAGCTAAGAAAATAGGGAATTTTTGGAAAGCAGTCAGTGGTGAAATAAAGATTGCTCGTAAAAAAGAGATAGATAGTTAAGTAAGGGGTATTGACAATCCTCTTTTTGTTCGCGTAATATTAGGGGTATGTCGTACCCTTTTAATTCAAATATTGATCCTAATAATGCCGAAGCATCGGTAGATAGCAATCCATCTGTGGCTAGGCCACAAATGGATGCTTCTAGCGATGTGCTGTCTAGTTCACCCCATCTAGTAATACGGGGTGAAACTATTACACATGACTACTTAGAACATATAGACCCCGATACTGCACACATTGATTGGCTTGCTTTTACACTTAAATATGACCAATTACACACAACACTTCAATACCTGAAAATATTTTTACAAAATGTATTTCAAATACCAGCTGAATCATGGCTTGATACTAAAAGTGGTTGGAATGGCTACAGTAAACGAATCAATATAGGGAAGTCAGGCTTACTTGCATACGGTGGTGAAAGCCAAAAAGATAGTATTCACATAGAAATCAACGGGCATGGATGTAGCTTTGTAAAAGACTGGCCTATGTTAGCTCTTCTAGGACAAGAAGAAGGGTGGAAAATTACTCGAGTAGATCTCGCGTATGATGATTTCGAAGGGAAAACTGCTAATATAGAATTAGCAAAGCAGTGGTTTGAAGATGGATTGTTTAATGCAAATGGTCGACCTCCTAAAGCTAAGTTTATTGATGATATGGGATCGGGTGAAGGAAAGACGTTTTATATCGGAAATAGAAAAAATGGCAAACTCCTTAGAATGTATGAAAAAGGAAGAGAGCAGGGTGATCCTAATAGCCCATGGTTTAGAGTTGAGTTAGAGCTTAAAAACAAAGGAAGAGTTGTTCCATGGGAAGTGTTGGTTATGGCTGGCCAATATTTAGCTGGTTCATACAAAGCGTTAAATTTTATTTCGCTTAAACAGTGCAAATTAAAGACGATTCAGAAAGCTAGTAAGATAACTTACGAGTCTATGACTAAATGGGTTAAGCAGGCAGCTGGTAAAAGCATTAATGTTATGACTGAAGTTAATGGTGGTGATGTCTTTACAGTTTTCAATCAGATTGTAAGACCGGGCATTCCTACTAGGTTGGTTGATTACGCCGATCATCTACCCACTGCAGAGGTGAAAGAGTCATGATTAACCTTTGCCTAACTAAAGAAGAGTTGCAAGAAGTCACAGGTTTAAAACGTTTTGCAGCACAATTCCGGTATTTGTCTCAACAAGGATTTATTGTTCGTAGACGAGGTGATGGAATGCCTCTTGTTTCAAGACAACACTTTGAGCAAATGATGGGTGGTTTAATATCACCTTCAAAGTCCAAGCAGCAATCCCCAGATTTTAGTTCATTATCATGAGCCCTAAACCTAGAACAAAAGAAAATAAGTTGTTACCTTCAAGGTGGAGATTTAAGCATGGTGCTTATTATTACCGTGTGCCTGTTGGTTTAGAACATCAGTGGGAAGGTAAAACAGAATTTAGACTTGGAGCAACACAATCTGAGGCATATAGAGAGTGGGC
>CALCCU010000215.1 GCA_937900515.1 uncultured Gammaproteobacteria bacterium
ATTGAATTACGTTAGTAAAAGCCCGGAACTTAAAATGTATGAAGATTTAATTTCAGCATCTATGTTTTTGCGACCTGAAGGAAAAGGTTGTGATGCGATTACAGCTGGGCTAGCTATGTATGCTCATAATGAACCATTGCAAAATGCTGTGAAGGATTGCAGAGCTCAATGAGTAGAGTTGGTGTTCAAAGCCAGAAGTTATATTTTATCTACATAAAGAAAATCATAGCCGAACCAAATGAAGATGCTGCAAAGGACTAATGTCACTAGCATCGCCGGAAGGCCTTTTCTGAGCCATAACGCTGGTGTTATGGCAAATGCTTGGTTCCCTGTTTCTCTAGCCAGCCTCTCTGAAATGGTAACTACATACACATTGGCAGTTGAACCGATATGAGAGCCGTTACCCCCCATGCCTACGCCTAGAGCTAATGCCCACCATAGTACACTAACGTTAATACCTTGAGACTCTAACCCCGCTAGTACTGGAATCATAGCTGCTGTAAATGGAATGTTATCAATCAATGCTGAAAGAATAGCTGCAACCCATAATAGTACTAAGGCTGCCAGTAAGGGATCTTGTAATATCAAGGGTTTAAATTTTTCGCCAACAACTGCTAATAATCCACTCTGTTCTACACCGCCAATTACTATAAATAATGAGATAAAGAAGATAAGTAATGGGGTTTCTATGTGGTGCGTAACTTCTTCTAACTCGACTTTACGAGATGTAAATATTAATAAAGTTAGAGCGGCTGCTGCAACTAACCAAGGTTGCCAACCTATATGGTGATGGGAAATAAACAAGCCAACCATAAACAGCATAACTACCAGAGATTTATACCATAGCGCTTTGTTCTTATAGGCAATAACTTGGTTGAAGTTATTAGTTATTTTCTGGTTGAGTTCATTCTTGAATAGTGTCTTTAACGTAAATACGATGCCACACCATGCAATAAAAACAGGTAATGCCATATGTTGAAAGAAGCTATTAAAGTCGATGCCAGCCGCCGAGCCAATCATCAGGTTGGGTGGATCGCCGACTAAAGTGGCTACACCGCCAGCATTAGATAAAATGGCTGCTGATAATAAAAAAGGAATAGGGGATATGCCCATTGTTCTCGCGATAATAATGATTAGCGGGCCAAAAATAATAACGGTGGTTACATTATCAAGTAATAAGGATATTAGAGTGACTGCGGTACCTAGTAGTAGCATCAATGTAAATTGTGAGTGACTCCCAATTTTAGCTAAATAAAGTGCCAAGTGTTCAAACCCGCCAGTGCTGACCATGATGGAGATTATAATCATCATAATAGCGAGTAAAAATACGACGTTCCAATCTATTGATTGCAAGGCAAGTTCAGGTGAATAAAAGCCTAATATTTGTCCTGCGATAATAATTGCCCCTGCACCAGCCATAGCAAATTTAGCTCGCTCAATGCCGTGATAGGTCTCAGTGAATATACCTGTAAAGGTAAGCACAAGAATGATTGCTGATGCCAGCATTGGGAGTGGGAATTCGATCATATAGTTATCGTCTGAGTTGTTATTGCTTTTGAGTTGGGTGGAATTATACTCTGTAATTTATACTACTTTTATCAGATGGTCGTTTTTTTACTTGATAGAGTCCTTATTTAGCACTTTGACTTAATTCATGACATTATCGTGTTGCTGCTTTTTTATAATTCGTACAACTAAATATTTATGCCATTACAGTTAGTTTATAAATCGTGTTTTTTAATTCTGTTATTTATTAGTGGGACGGTAATTGCTGAACCCTCGAAATTAACGGGAGATAATGTACTTATTTTATATAAAAAAACAGATACGCAGTCGAAACAGGTTGCTGAGTATTATTCTGAAAAGCGTCATGTGCCAGAATCACAGCTCATAGCGATTGATATTAAAGGCAGCCCCGAGAAAATCAGTAGAGAGGAGTTTAAGCAGATCAATGATGAGTTGGCTACACACTTATTACCACATATTAAAGTACTTGTATTAACTTGGCATGCGCCTTACAGAGTTGACTGTATGTCGATCACAAGTGCATTTACGTTGGGTTTTGATGAGAAATATTGCAGCCGTCCATCCACCTTTTTTACTCAGTGTTATGCTACCGCTGTTAGCCCACTTTATAACGCATCAAGTGAAAAGTTACGGCAAAAGAAATCTCCACCATTGAGCATTATGCTTAGTGGCCAAACATTTCAGCAAGCAAAGCAATTAATAGATCGAGGAATTAGTTCTGACTATAGCCAGCCAGCAGGAGAGGGCTATTTTGTCCGTACTCATGATGAAGCCAGGAGTACTCGTTGGCCTAGCTTTAAGCAGTTAGTTAGGTTTTGGCCAAGCAAAAAAGAAGTCAATTTACATTATGTCGATGAACGGTTTTTAGTAGATGATACTTTAATTAAAGGCAGAAAAAATACGGTATTTTATTTCACTGGTGCCGTGCATGTTCCAATGATAGAAACAAATAGTTATCTACCTGGAGCTATTGCGGATCATCTCACCTCATACGGAGGTGCGGGGATCAGAGAAAGTGGGCAAATGAAGGTATACCGTTGGCTTGAAGCTGGGGTGACAGGTAGTTATGGTACGGTGGTAGAGCCCTGTAATTACCCTGAAAAATTCTCAAACCCACAAATCCTTATTCCAAGTTATAT
Source organism: uncultured Gammaproteobacteria bacterium (assembly GCA_937900515.1). Taxonomy (GTDB): domain Bacteria; phylum Pseudomonadota; class Gammaproteobacteria; order Nitrosococcales; family Methylophagaceae. Next base: position 2,667 of record CALCCU010000215.1, read on the forward strand.
GAGTGGTGAAACCTTAATTGAATCTTACTGGAAATCAGTTCAACAACCAGGAGAAGGAATATTTGTGGGTGAACCGCTCGCATGTCCCTGGTGCAATGATTAACTTACTTGGCTTTCTCTAACAACCAGACTGATTCAGTCGCAGGTACTTTACCTTTAAAACCACCTTCTATAGTCACTGTTTCAATAGCGTTGATGGTATAGCTAGACTGATAGTGGGTATTTAACTCTTGAGTTGTTACTGAAAAAGGTGGACCGGACATTAATAATTGGTCGTATTCAAATGTGATTAACAGTTGTGGCGCGAGCTGACTAATTTTAGCTAAATGTCGATAATAATCGACTCTTAAGGGCTTTGGTAAGGCAACTAATGCTGCACGATCAAAAACGGCATCAACCGTGCCGATCACATCGCGTGACAGTTTGAAAAAATCTCCGACATAAATATCAATGTTTTTAGCACTGAAATGATAGAAGTCTCCCTTCTTAGTGATGTCAGGCATAATGCCTAGTTCATTGAATAATGCTTTTATGGCTATCTCACTTAACTCAACACCAATGACGTGATAGCCTGAATCAACTAACCATGCGATATCATTTGTTTTACCGCAGAGTGGTAGAAATAAGCGGCTTCCTCGGTTGAGTTTGAGTTTATTAAAGTGAGTAATTAAACGTGGATTAGTCTCATTTAGATGAAATCCAATATCACCACTTGCCCATTTGTTATGCCAGAATTCTGCTTTCATTGAATATTCTTACTTTAATCAGTCAAGCTTGAGTGTTTCAACAAACCATTGGCTAATATCTGCAATTTGTTGTCGACAAACAGAGTGTTCCATTTCATAGCTAGTTAATGAGACATGGTAGCCTTTATCTTTTAATAGTGATGAACTCACTGTCGCTAATTTATAAGGTACGATAGGGTCGTGCGTACCGTGGTGGATAGCGATAGCCAAGTCTTGATTAGCTGGGTGATATTCAATCGAGTCTTTAGTGGCAAAATACGTCGATAAGGCTAAAAGGCCTGCTAATTTCTTAGGGAAGCTTAGAGCCGTTTCAAATGCAACCGCACCACCTTGAGAGAAGCCTGCAATAATAATTCGTTCGGATGCGATGCCTCGATCCATTTCATTATTAATAAATGCAATGATTGCATCTACAGATTTTTTAAGCTGTATTTCATCAACTTTTCGATCAATATTCATTTCTAAAATATCATACCAAGCAGGCATCACCATGCCATTGTTGATTGTGACAGGCAAAGAGGGGGCATGAGGGAAGATAAAGCGTATCGCAGCACTTTCTGGTAAATTTAACTGTTCTACAATAGGTTCAAAATCATGGCCATCAGCACCAAGACCGTGTAACCAAATAATAGAAGCATCTGGGTTTTCTGCTGTTAATACTTCAACGTGGGGTAATAATTGACTCATTGATATTTTCACACTTTAGTAATTGGTTTGTGGCGAATAGGTAAAGTATAGACTATTTATTAGCGAAATTGATGGCGCCTGAATCCCAACGTGGAGAGTTCTTGAGTGCATCGATAACTTGTTCTGGTTCATCAACAAAACGCCACATATCTAAGTGCTGATTTTGCATGAAGTCTTCATCAACACACTTATTGAGCATTTCTTTTAAAGGTTGGTAATAATTATCTGTATTTAGAATAACGATAGGTTTAGTAAACTGACCCAGACGCTTTAACGTAATGGCTTCGAGCAGTTCTTCTAGTGTGCCGCAGCCACCTGGTAAGGCAACTAAACCATCAATATCTTCTAAAAACCGTGCTTTACGTTGATGCATTGTTTCAGTGAACTCAAAGTCACTAATACCTTTATGGGCCCACTCAACCTCATTCATAAACTGTGGCATGATACCTTTAATTTTACCGTTATGCTCAATAACGGTATCCGCTAATTTTCCCATTAACCCCTTGGCACCACCACCAAAAACTAGTTCAATATCATTTTCAACAAATAGCGTCGCTAATCGTTCTGTCGCATCAAAAAAAATGGGCCTAATCGTTGGGCTTGAAGCACAATAAACACATATTTTCTTCATTCACTTACTCCAAATAAGTCATTATCTATTATCACTATGATAGATGATAATTGTTACAATTATTAGCTAGATGTATAGATATCATTAGCAATTATGGCCGCTATCTTACAGCTTTTATACTCTCATGAATTCTAAGGCATTATGAGTCAATACATATTTCAAATTATTACCCAGCAGTGGGATAAGAGTGAGCTTTCAGAACAGTATGTGGCTGAACGCGCACAGAAAACAGATCGTTTGCCATTATCGAGAGAGACTGCCTTTTTTGCATTTGAACAACAATGCATTATCGATAGGCAAGGTGACAATGTGATGGGTAGACAAATTCAATTTAGGCAAATAGATGCAGATACGATACAGATAGAGCGCTTTCAGATAACGTTAAGTACAGCTAAGCTTGAATTTATTGGCTTAGATGAGGCTGGACTTGAACCTAGCCAGCTTGGTTTAGTAGATGACAATTTTATTCAGTGTAAATATGAGTGGCGTCAGCGAGTCTTTGAGGGCGGTTATTTTTACTGGTTATACGAGCAGGTTATTTTTAATGCTATAAAAGTGGCCGAGCTCAATGAAACTGTTTTTCTTGATAAAGAAGCAGAGGTGTATATTCTCAATGAACGCTTGTAATACATACCCATATCTTAGTGTCGATATATTGTTTCAATCAAATGAAAGCCAAATTTAGTTTTAACTGGACCATGAACAGTTAGCAATGCTTTTTTGAAGACAACATTATCAAATGCTTTGAGCATTTTCCCGGGACCAAATTCACCAAGGTCACCCCCTTTTTTAGCCGAACTACAGATAGAATGTTTTTTCGCTAACGATGAAAAATCAGCACCTTTAGCTAATTTTTGTTTAATTAGTTCTGCTTCTTCTTTGGTTTTTACCAAAATGTGTCGTGCACATGCTACTGCCATTACGATACTCAACTATTTTTGAGATTAAATTTAGCGCTAATTATAGCCTTATTTAGGCTTTAAGCGTTTATTACAATGAAAGCTACTCGAGTGGTATATTGAAATAAAACCTCGACTCAAAGACTTAGGTAATAAACCATCTAAAAAATGATCCGCATCAAGTAACAGTCTACTAAGCTGCTCTTTGATAGTGCTTAGTGATACTATTTTAGTATAAATTTTATATGTTCTTATCACTGATTATGATAGCTAATGCAGCAGGGAGTGGATAGTGGAATTATTTAATAATGGTGAGCATGTTTGTCTAGTGTTTAGAGATATGGTGACAGGGGATGAAGCTGTTCAAGCAAATCAATTTCTTGTTTATGATCATAATCATGCAGCACTTATCGACCCTGGTGGTGATCTAACTTATTCCAAATTATTCATGACCATCAGTAATTTCATGAATGTTAAGAATTTAGATTATATTATTGCCTCACATCAAGATCCTGATATTGTTGCCTCACTCGATCGTTGGTTGGTTGGTACAGATGCAAAAGTGGTTGTACCAGCTTTGTGGGAACGATTTATCCCACATTTTACACGTCCGGGAAAGATCAAAGGTCGCGTGATTCCAATGCCAGATCAGGGAATGAATCTTCAACTTGGTTCTATTCAATTAAAAGCTCTTCCTGCCCACTTCATGCATGCTGAAGGTAATTTTCAGTTCTATGACCCGATTAGTAAAATACTTTTTTCAGGTGACTTAGGGGCAAACTTAGGTCCAAAAGCTGATTTAAATGAACCAGTGACTGATTTTAATGAGGTTTTACCGTATTTAGATGGTTTCCATAAACGTTATATTAATGGTAATAAAGTGTGTCGGTATTGGGCTAATATGGTTCGTCAGTTAGATATTAATATGATCGTCCCTCAACATGGTAGAGCCTTTACGGGTAAAGCGATTGCTGAGTTTATTAGTTACATTGAAAACTTAGAATGTGGCATGGACTTATTTACACAAGATAACTATACCGTTCCATAGAGTACACTGACTTCGTTTTACTAAACCTGAGAATGTCATTACAGATATGTTCAGGTTATTCACTTTAATATAATATTTTTACAAAAAGTCAGCGATAAGACTCCATGTAATATTAGCTTGTCTTATTACTTTCTTGGGATGATTTATAGTAGCAATTTTTACCCCTTTTCTTTGCTTGATACATTGCTTTGTCTGCATCCTTTAATACTTGCTCAGCTGAGGTATGATTTTCAGTTAATAATGTGATGCCGATACTGATACCCATAAAACGATTTTCATTGTTTAGTTTAAATGGCTCATCAAAACACCGAATAATACGTTCAGCGACCTCATCAACATCCTGTGGGTTGGATATTTCTGTCATTAGAATCGTGAATTCATCACCGCCTAGACGCGCAATAAGGTCATATTTTCGTATACTTTGGTTTAACCGCTGAGCGGTTTCTTTTAATGCGATATCACCTGCACTATGGCCTAGGTCGTCATTAATGGGTTTGAAGTTATCAAGATCGAGGTATAGTAAAGCAGATTTATAGCCAACACGTTGACTACGGACAATTTCATGTTCAAGCATCATCATAAAAAAAGTACGGTTTGCTAAGCAAGTCAGATTATCGAAATGAGCAAGTTTGACTAGTTTTACCTCAGCCTTATTACGCAGGAGTTGGAGATGAATTATAAATGCACCTAAAGCTGCAAATAAGAGCAGTATTACTAATAATAAGTTACAAAATTTGATCAGAGGGGCTTTTATTACAGAGTCATCAATATAAGACATTAAAAACCATTGGGGTGGTTTTAATTGCGGATCGCCATTAAATATAGATTCATGACTATTTTGAAATAGAGGCGAAATAGTGCGATAAACATATGTTCCACTTTCAGACGTGATGCTACCACTTGAAGAGTGCTGCATTTTCTGCCACACATCAGGCTTGAGCTTAGCCAATGTATATTCTTTACGATCTTCAAACATAAACCCCCAAGACTGTTTCTCATCGGCCCCATGAAGCCAATAGCCTTCAGAATCAAGTAACATGATGTGCTCAGCCATATGATTTTCTGGTTTATTTAGTTTATTTAACATTTCCTTAGCTGATAGATTGATAACAATAATGCCTTGTTTTACACCTAGATGGTTAAAGACAGGAGATACAACACGTATCATTGGACGGAAAGGACGTTCAATTTCATTGTGTTCAATATTGAGATCAAGAGGGGAAATATAAACCTCACCTTTAAGCAGTTTCATTCCTCGCTGAAAATAGTAACGATCTCGCTTATTTTGAAGCGAAGTCTGAGGGACTATTTCTAATTGATCATCATTGCGATCTACTCGAATCAGCTCCATACCTGACTTATCGATATAGCGTAGTTGATTATAGTCGTGCATAACTTCCAGTAAGGAGTGATAATCTGCTTGCAGCTCAAGCTCAGCTCGAGCTTGAGCAGTCGCTAACCCTCGCAGGTCTGAGTTAACAGCTAAAATCTTACTATCTAGAATTGCATTTTTGAGATCATCGAGAAATATTTTCTCAAAAAGTATGTGTGAAACCTGCTCATTTTCATAGGTTTCATCATTTATCTTTTCTTGCTTTTGAGTTGTGAGAACAAGGAACATACTGACAAGGAAAAAAATAAAGGCCAGATAAATATATCCTATAGTCCAATTGCTTAATGTTTTTATGTCGCTCATGTGGCGAGGGTTACTAACCTCACTGGCTTGTAGTGTAGTTAAAAATACTTTTCTGTAGATGAAGGGGAAGCATAGTAGAGCCAGTAGCACTATGTTAATGAGGGTGACTTGCCATGAAACGATACTTTTAGGCAAAAGAGGCAATAGTTGCATCAATAATAATTCGACAGAAAAAACAACAAGGCCTGCAACAAGTAATAAACCGTAACTACCAATTTTTACTGTTTTATGGGGCTTACAGAGGTAAGCCAGAGTGATTATTGTGAGTAATGAGATAGCTGACGCATCTAATAGGCCTGCTAACAGTGGGTTTACTGTGTTGATATTCAGTTGTTCAAGCAGCAACATGATCACTAGTTCAGAAAAAAGGAGCACTCCCATAAAGAGAATAAACAGGTGAATAGGCTGTTTTCTGAACATGTCACTCCATCAAGTAATATTGAGAGAAATCTGACGCGAAATAATTTCGCAACAAAAACATTATAACTTATATGGATATAGAGATGGTATTTTGCTAAGTGTGAGGAGTTTTATTGAATACTGACTATTAATTGTCTCACTTTCACATAGTGATACCCCTACAAAATTAAGGTTTATTTAATATTCGAATTTTATGATGTGCTTAATTCATCATAAAAGGGAAGAGAAATGAATGCTAAACAAGGTATTGAAGTATGGGACATTACCGTTCGCTTGTTTCATTGGGCACTAGTACTTAGTTTTACTACGGCCTATTTGACTGAAGATGATTTTATGAGAGTTCATACCTATGCGGGTTTCACCATTATAGGGCTAGTCTTATTTCGTCTTATCTGGGGCGTTATAGGCTCTTACCACGCCAGATTCAACCACTTCGTTTGTTCACCAACAACTACTTTAGCTTATATGAAAGATATTTTGTATCACCGATCTAAACGTTACATCGGTCACAACCCAGCTGGCGGAGCTATGGTGTTAGCGCTATTAACAAGTCTTATTATTACTACGGTGACAGGACTAGCAACCTACGCTACAGAAGAGCTATCTGGGCCACTAGTCAATTTAATGCAAACAGCTCCAAGTTTTATCTATGATGCTGCAGAGGAGGTACATGAGTTTTTTGCCAACTTTACAGTAGTATTAGTCGTGTTTCATGTCATTGGAGTTGTTATTGCCAGTTTTTCTCATAAAGAGAATTTGGTGCGAGCGATGGTTACAGGTATTAAGCGAGGTGATTGATTTAGCTTACTTAGGTATTACTTAGAGTTACTTAAACTGGTTAATGATACATATATCCATTTATCGTATTTATTGGCGAAGATGTAACATTGCTATACATTAGTTGTCTTACACCTTACATTTCAGATTTAAGGCAACACGTGTGAGTAAAGCAGAATATGACCTGTGTGTTATCGGGGGTGGTGCAGCAGGCCTAGTGACAGCTGCGGGCGCAGCAATACTAGGAGCTAAAGTATTGCTCGTCGAAAAGCATCGCTTAGGTGGTGATTGTCTTTACAATGGCTGTATACCCAGCAAATCCTTTATTCGTGCTGCTGATATTGCTCATAGTGTTCAATCTGCCCATCGTTTTGGTTTATCAGCACACCTTAATACAGTTGATCAGCAAGCAGTCATGAATCGTGTTGCTGATGTCATTAAGGCGATTGAACCTAATGATAGCCCAGAACGATTCCAAGCGATGGGGGTTGACGTTATCTTGGCCGAAGCTCAGTTTATTACAAAAGATCGACTTGCCGTTGGTGAAAGAGAAATAACGGCTCGAAAATTTGTATTAGCAACGGGTTCACGTCCTTTTATTCCAGCCATTAAAGGATTAGATTCAGTTGAGTACCTTACAAATGAATCTATTTTTTCTATTAAAGAAAATATTTCTAGTTTAATAGTCATTGGGAGTGGTGCTATTGGTTGTGAAATGGCTCAAAGCTTCGCTCGTTTAGGAAGCAAAGTAAGCATAATCAGTAATACAGATATACTACCGATTGAAGATACTGATATGAGTGAAGTGCTTAAACGTCAGTTTGACGCTGATGGTATTTCTCTCTACCTAGGTTTGACAGTAAGCAAAGTTGAAAAAACTGAGGGTGGTGTCAGTGTATATATCAGCGATTCACAGCAGCAACGAGTAATAAAAGTTGATGGTAGTCATATTTTGATTGCTGCGGGGCGACGCGCTAATCTTGAAGGCTTAGGTTTAGACACAGCAGGTGTATCTGTTGAAAATGAACGCTTAATTGTTGATGAACGACTACGTACAAGCAATAAAAATATTTTTGCCTGTGGTGATGTTGCGGGTCCATATTTGTTTACGCATATGGCTGAACATCAAGCAGGTATAGTGCTTCGTAATGCTTTATTTTATTTACCTGTAAAAGCACAAAACACTGGCATACCTTGGTGTACATTTACATCACCAGAGTTAGCCAGAGTAGGACTTTCTGAACGAGAAGCTCAACAATCAGGTATTCAATATCGTGCTTACAGCTTGCCTTTTACCGAAAATGATCGTGCTATTACAGAAGGAGAAATAACAGGGAAGGTTAAAATTATCACTACACCAAAAGGTAAACTATTAGGAGCCTGTATCGTGGGGCCTCGTGCAGGTGAATTGATTGCAGAATATGTATTAGCACTATCACAAGGTTTGAATGTTACTGCTTTAAGTAATACGATTCATATTTATCCTACACTGGCTCAAATTAACCGACAGGTTGCCGATCAACGAATGAAAGAATCACTTACTCCAAGTAAAAAACGATGGATTAAACGGGTTTTTGGTCTACGAGGTGAACAATAATGTTTAAAAAGTTATTCATCGTGGCTATTTTAATAAGTTTAATCACACTATTTTTTATTTATGGTGGTCCTGATTATCTGAATTTCGATAGCTTGAAACAACATAAAGATCAATTATTAAGCTATGCCAACGCTCATTTTTGGTTAATGTTCTTTCTAACGGGAGGTATCTATATTTTATCGACGGTATTGAACTTACCTGGCGCAGCAATTATGTCTCTTGCCATCGGGTTTATTTTCGGGCGTTGGTATGGTGTATTACTCGCTACAGTAGCTTCAACCATAGGTGCCGTACTTGTGTTTCTATTAGCACGTTATTTGATTGCAGATTGGGCTCGAGCACAATTAGAGAAGATTAAGTCAACCAAAGACATTATGGATAAGCTCCATGATGATGTATTTGGATATTTAATTTTTATGCGGGCTGTGCCACTGTTTCCATTCTGGTTTGTGAATATGATTTTTGCTTTTAGCTCAATCAGTACCAAAAAATACGCTATTGGAACATACTTTGGTATGTTGCCTGTCAGCTTTGTTTTAGTTAATTTAGGGCAATCTTTATCGACAGTTGACAGCATGGAAGAATTATTTACAGGTGAAGTAATTATCTCTTTTGTGCTGATAGGCGTGTTGGCTCTCATTACTACCACGTTAGTACGCATACGAAAGCATCGTGAAATTGCAGAACAAAACAAATAGGTAACAAAATGTACGATACGAAGCCTTATTTTAAATATAGTAATTTCCCAGCCTTATCACGCCAAAGATTAGAAATACTGCAATTAAATCTTGGTTATTTATGCAATTTAAGTTGCTTGCATTGCCATGTGAATGCGGGGCCTAAACGTATTGAGCTGATGGACAAAGCGACGATAGACTTGGTATTGGACTTAGCCAAAAAATCAGGTACTACAACAATTGACTTAACCGGCGGCGCTCCAGAAATGAATCCTTATTTCAGGTATTTAGTACTGGAAGCCAGAAAGCTTGATATCAAGGTTATTGACCGTTGTAATCTAGTGATTCTAAACGAAGCGGGATATGAAAATTTAGCTGAATTTTTAGCCGATAATCAGGTGGAAATTGTCGCTTCATTACCATGCTATTTAGAAGAAAATGTTGATAAGCAACGTGGTAATGGTGTTTTTCAATCTAGTATTTCAGCACTCAAAAAGCTCAATGAATTAGGCTATGGCCAACTAGAAAGTAATCTAGTCTTAGATTTGGTTTTTAATCCACAAGCGTCTGCTTTACCACCCGAACAAAGCGCGTTAGAAGCGAGCTATAAACACTATCTTTTCGATCATTACGATATTGTTTTTAATCAGTTATACACGATTGCAAATATGCCAATCAAGCGGTTTGGAAGTACCTTGATTAGCAAAGGTATCTTCGATGATTATATGCAATTACTGGTCGATAATCATAATCCAGACACACTTGAACATCTGATGTGTCTAAATACTATTAGTATAGATTGGCAAGGTTATGTGTATGACTGTGATTTCAACCAAATGTTAGAGCTTCCCTTGGCCGATCGTCCTAAGCCGATCCACATCAGTGAGATAACCGAACAAGACCTTTGTGATGGAATCATAGCCACTCGACAACACTGTTATGGCTGTACCGCAGGGCAAGGTAGTAGTTGCGGTGGTGCACTAGCCTAAGGCAAACACATAGCACATTATAAATGTTTTTAGTTAAGGAACAGACTGATGGAAATAGAACATAGCGTGTTAGATCGCTATTCAGAAGGTGCAGATGAAAGACAGCCAGATTTATGCTGCCCTGTTGATTACGATGCGAGTTTATTGAAACTATTACCCCAAGAAATTATCGATAAAGACTATGGCTGTGGTGATCCATCTCGCTATGTCAAAGAAGGTGATGTGGTACTTGATCTAGGCGCGGGTTCTGGAAAAATTTGTTATATGGCGGCTCAACTTGTTGGTGATAAGGGACAAGTGATCGGTATCGATATGAATGATGATATGTTGGCACTTGCACGTAAATATCAGCCAGAGATGGCTGAGAAGTTAGGTGGTGAGAGAGTTAAATTTGTAAAGGGTCTTATCCAAGACTTAGCGGTTGATTTAAACGAAGTTGATTCACAATTACAGCAATATCCAATTAACGATGCTGAAAGCCTGATACGGCACCAAGCATGGCAACAAACACAGTCTAGCAAGCAACCACTAATCAAAGATGATTCCGTTGATTTGGTAGTGTCCAACTGTGTGTTAAATCTTGTAGAAGATAGTGATAAAACTAAAATGATCGACGAGATCTTTCGTGTCGTGAAACCAGGAGGACGTGTTGCTATTTCAGATATTGTTAGTGATGAATTTGTTCCTAAACATATGAAAGAGGACAGTAGTTTATGGAGTGGCTGTATATCAGGGGCATTACAAGAACAAGAAATGCTAGATGCCTTTGTTAAAGCGGGCTTTGTTGCAGTCGCCTATGATAAGTGGGAAGCTGATCCCTGGCAGCTTGTTGAAGGTATTGAGTTTCGCTCGGTTACTATTACAGCCACTAAACCTAAAAATGCACCTTGTTTAGATGTTGGCCATGCAGTGATCTATCGAGGTCCATACTCTGAAGTTTATGATGATGAAGGTCATGTTTATCCAAGAGGCCAACGCATTGCTACCTGTGCGAGATCGTTTGAACTAATGACCGAGGGTGTTTACGGGGATGACTTTATTGGCATTACACCAAAGGTATTAAAGGAGCCAACATCGTGGTGTGCACCTGCTGGTACGCTCCGTCCTGCCAGTGAAACAAAAGGCGGCATTCACATTGCTTCAAGTGAATGCTGCAGCGAAGTAGACTGTTGCTAAGCATTTAAGTGTCTGAAGTATCTATCTTTCAACTGAGCATTATTATTCCCACTTTGAATGAAGAAGAGGGGATAGTTGAATTTTTGCAGCCATTACAACAGTTACGTGCTGATTGTGAACTGCTAATTGTTGATGGTGGCAGTGATGATTATACGGTCGAGTTGGCACAACCTTATGTGGATGATGTGCTTAAATCGGCTAAAGGTCGTGCCATGCAAATGAATGAAGGTGCAGCTATAGCGAGTGCTCCCGTATTATTGTTTCTCCATGCTGACACCTCTTTACCAGATGATGCACTTACACAGATTCAATCAGCCATCGATAGAGGGGCCAATTGGGGGCGGTTTGATGTGACACTTTCGACCAATGATTTGCGATTAAATATAGTAGCTTGGATGATGAATAAACGTTCTTACCTGACTGGAATAGCCACTGGTGACCAAGCTATTTTTGTTAAAAAAGACCTGTTCGAGGAGTTGGGTGGTTTTGCTAATATTGCGTTGATGGAAGATATCGAATTATCAAGCCGGTTAAAAAAGCAGGGACGACCTTATTGCGTTAAAAGCAAAGTAATTAGCTCTGCAAGAAGATGGTTAAGTTTTGGTGTCATAAGAACTATTTTACTCATGTGGTTTTTGAGGTTGCGTTATTTCTTTGGTGCTGACCCGATAGAGCTTGAGCAACTTTATAGAAAGGGCAGGTTTTGGAAGGCATAAATCGCTTAATTATATTTGTCGGCATTCTAGCTGCAATGATCATATGGGAGAGCATGGCTCCACGTCGACAATTGCACCATTCACGTTGGCAACGTTGGTCTGCAAATTTTGGTCTTTCAATACTCAGTACAGTCATTATTCGGTTTACGATTGCCAGTGCAGCTATATATGCCTCAACATTAGCGACTCAATATAATTGGGGATTATTAACATTTACAGAAGCACCCCATTGGCTAATTCTAGTGCTAAGTTTAGTATTACTTGATCTTGCTATTTATGGTCAACACCGAGCATCACATCAGTGGAAGTGGCTGTGGCGATTTCATAAGGTACATCATACTGATTTAGATTTTGATGTTACAACAGCGATACGGTTTCACCCAATAGAGATAATATTATCAATGTGTTACAAGTTTATTGTAATCTTGATTATAGGTGTGAGTATTGAAGCTGTTATTGCCTTTGAGATAATTCTAAGTAGTTGTGCCTTGTTTAATCACAGTAATATTAAGTTACCCATTTCAGTGGATAAAGTGATTAGATTATTTATTGTTACCCCGGATATGCACCGTGTCCATCATTCGATTATTCAAGCTGAAACCGATAGCAATTATGGATTTTCAATCAGTGTTTGGGATAGGATTTTTAAAAGTTATATCAATCAACCTGAATTGGGCCATGAACAAATGACGATTGGTTTAAGCCAATATCAACATGTTCCCGATGTCAGTTTGCCACGCTTACTGTTAATGCCATTTGCACGTGAAATATAAACACCCTGACACCACCATACTTGTTTTCTGCAAGGCTCCAATGGCAGGACAAGTCAAAACACGTTTAATGCCACAACTTAATGCTGAGCAGGCTGCCGAAATTCATATGACCTTAACGCATCGAATATTGAAGTTATTATCCGATGCTGAACTTTGTCCCATTCAACTCTGGTGCAGTCCAGATAGTAAGCATCCTTTTTTTAGAGGATGTACTGACAAATATCCTCTGACATTACACAAACAGCTAGGCAGTGACTTAGGCGAAAGAATGTTCCATGCCATTAGTGATGCCCTGCAAACATCCTCGAATGTATTACTCATCGGTTGTGATTGCCCCACATTAACAATCCATGACTTTGACTCGGCTATTCATGCATTGAACGGTAATTATGATGCTGTGATTGCACCGGCTGAAGATGGAGGCTATGTCATGATTGGCTTAAACCAGTCTCACTCAGACCTGTTTTTAAACATGACTTGGGGCAATGAACATGTACTTAACTCGACCCTTAAAAGGGCTGAAGAGTTGTCATTAAACGTATATAAAACGGGTCTGCAGTGGGATGTTGATTCTTTTGACGACTTACAGCATTTTTACCAGATGTGAAATTTTAACCCTGGTCTAGTCTTTGATCGTAATGAGTACCCTACACTATGACTTGGGTTCTGGCATCCTTACTTGGCGATACACCAAACAGTCGACTATATTCACGGCTAAATTGTGAAACACTGGAATAACCAACAGACATTGATGTCGTGGTGACATCGATCATTTTAGTCAACATCAGTTGTTTCGCTTCATGCAAGCGAAGCTCTTTCTGAAACTGCAGTGGTGTCATTGATGTTACAGATTTAAAGTGAGTATGTAATGATGACACACTCATATTTGCTAAATCAGCTAGCTCATCGACTTTCATTGCTTCTTTATAATGTTCTCTAATCCAACTGATTGCTTTTGACACCCGGTGCATATTTGAATCAGCAGTGACAATTTGGGCTACTAAAGGGCCAATATCACTTCTAAGTAAACGAATAAAAATTTCTTCTACAACGAGAGGCTGAAGAAACTCGGCATCATCTAGCTGTGACATTATTTCTAATAACCTTGAGCCTGCATCGACAAGTTTCGGACAAGCTCGGCCTATATAAAGCGCACGCGGATGTTGAACTTTTGGTATTCCATTAGGAAACACTTTTAGGCACAATTCCGCCATTTTTTGTGGTTCTAAATCAACGGCTAAGCATAGATAGGGTTCTTGCTGGGAGGCTTTAATGATTTTTGCAGAAACAGGAACTTCCGTTGAATATACAGCCATCCTAGAGTTGTCATATTCGAAAACATCATCGCCAATAATGACGCGTTTTGCACCTTGAGCCACAATGCATACACCTGGCTTTGTCATCGAACGAGCTGCCTGCATAGTATCCGATGATGCTTTAAGAAGGTGAACGCCTGGTAAAGGTAAGTCATAGTAGCCATCATCAGGAGCATACCGGTTGATCAATTCAGCCAGTTTTGCTCGATCTTTCGCACTATCATCAGGCACTGTTCTAGCCTTATTTGTAAACGTATCCATGACTGACCCCGTCGTTAAATATCATTGTTTGATTCATTATTCTGCCAGCCTCCGCCTAATGCTTTATAGATGGCTATTAGGTTTAGAATTGATGAAATTTCACTATTAGCTAGAGAATCTTCTGCATTGAGTAAAGTACGCTCAGCATCAAGCACATCAATGAAACTATCATAGCCATAATCGAAACGTTGTTTTGCCATAGTGACAGAGTTTAGTGCAGATGCGGCAGCAGTCTGAAGTTGATGACGGCGTTCTTCTTCATGTGAAAAGTTACTCAGTGCTGTCTGCGTTTCTTCTAAGGCATTAAGAACCGTTTTCTCATACTGTGCAAGTGCTGTTTGTGAGCGCGCATCAGCCTGATCGATTTGTGCATATAATCTATCACGATCGAATAGCTGCCAAGTCAATGATGGCCCAATTGAACCAGTTAAAGCAGACGTTCCAAATGTGGCTAAGTTTGTCGATAAGAACCCAAGTGAACCTACAAGACTAACGGTTGGGAATAAATCAGACACCGCTATATTGTAATTCGATATCGATGAGGCAAGTAAGCGTTCTGCAGAACGGATATCAGGACGTCGTTCAAGCAGATCTTTAGTGTTACCTACAGCTACAGATAGCGGTAAGCTTGGTAATGGTTTTGAGTCAGATAAAACATTACGTAATGCATTGGGAACCTGACCTGTCAGTACTGACAAACTGTTTATAGAGGCTGACACTTGTGCTTTTAAAGGTGGAATCAGTGAACGAGTCAGTCCTAATTGTGTTTTAGCTCGTGAGACATCTAAGGCACTCGCTTTACCAGCATTTAACATACCTTCAGTTAAGGTATAGGTTTCAGATTGATTTTTAGCGTTACGTTCAGCGATATCAAGGCGATATTGAGCACCTCTTAGCTCGAAATAGTTTCGCGCCACTTCAGCTGCAACGGTGACATACATTTGTTGCAAATTAGCATTAACGGCCTGTTCCTGTTCAAGTTGTGAGCTAATCCGTGCAGAAACACGACCAAACAAATCAAGCTCCCATGACGAATCAAAGCCAGCTTGATAATTATCAGCAGCTCTTACACCTGAGCTAGCTATTTCTTGCGAATACAAGTTTCGACTATAGCCCCCATTGGCATCGACGCTAGGATAACGATCTGAACTGATAGCTCGCGAGAGGGCACGTGCTTCCAGTAAATTTGCGTAAGCAATTCGTATATCAAGATTTGTGGTCAACGACCGTTCAACTAATGTCGTTAATTGATCATCTTTAAACTCTTTCCACCATGCGACGACAGGTTGTTGTGCTGAAGCAAATTGATAAGCTTCATCTGATAACTCAGTCGTTGTTACTGATGTGTCAGCCACAGGCTGCTGATAATCTCGAAATGATGCACAGCCCACCATTGAGAGGCTCATCATTGAAATGATTAGTGCTGTTTTCATGTTCATTTTTCCTCGTAGGCTATAGTCGTTTTTTCAGGCTTAAAGAACAGTGATATTCTTCTACAAAGCACATAGAAAATAGGTGTAAAAATAAGCCCAAAGAAGGTCACACCAAGCATACCTGAGAATACTGCAACACCTAATGCTTGTCGCATTTCAGCACCCGGACCTTCAGCTAGCACCATAGGTAATACACCTAAGATAAAGGCAAAAGATGTCATCAAAATAGGGCGCAAACGTAGTCTTGCGGCAGTGACTGCTGCTTCCCACATATCCATCCCCGATTTTTCAAGATCATTAGCAAACTCAACTATCAAGATCGCATTCTTAGAAGCTAAGCCTACGAGTACAACCAGTCCAATCTGGGTGAGTATGCTGTTATCCATACCTGCAATATAAACGCCAGTGATGGCTGATAATAAACACATCGGTACGATCAGTACGATAGAAAGTGGTAAAGCCCAACTTTCATACTGTGCCGCCAGTAGCAGAAACACAAAGATTACTGCCAGAACAAAAGCAATGACAGCGGTATCACCAGTAGACTTTTGCTGGTAGGCAATTTCAGTCCACTCATAACCAATACCTTCGGGCAATATGTCCTCTGCTAATTTTTCCATTGCATTCAATGTTTCACCTGAACTAAAGCCAACTGGACCACTACCAGTGACAGCAGCAGCAGGGTAAAGGTTATAGCGTGGCACACGCGATGGTCCAGCTGTATCTCTTACCGTTGCAAATGAACCAATTGGTACCATTTCACCATTATTACTACGCACTTTGATTCTAAGAGCATCATCGATAGTTAAACGGTCTTCAGCTTCAGCCTGAGCTGTTACTCTAAAAGTTCTTCCTAGATAATTGAAGTCATTAACAAATGCAGAGCCAATAAATACTTCCATTGCTTCAAACACACTTTCAACTGGCACATTCAAGCGTTCTGCCTTATTGCGATCAATGTCCAAATAAATCTGAGGATTATTGGTACTAAAGAACGAAAATACTGATGTCGTTGCAGGGCTGTCAGGGCTGTTAGCTGCATTAGCTAAATCTTTTGTTGCCTGTTCAAGCACATCTAAACCACGACCACCTCGATCTTGTAACATCATTCTAAAACCACCAGCATTACCGATACCTCGCACTGGAGGTGGGGTAAATACTACGATTGATGCATTTTTAAATTGAGCAACTTCTGCTCGCATTTTTTGCAAGATATCATCTGCTTTGATGCCATTGGCAATACGATCCTCAAAAGAATCTAGTGGAGTGAAAATCGCAGCAGAGTTGGATTGAATAGCCCGTGTTGCACCAGAAAATCCAGTAAAACCAACCGTTGTTCTGATACCATCAATCTTTAGCAACTTATGGTTAACCGCCTTAACGACTTCATCTGTTTCAGATAATGCAGCACCTTCGGGCAGCGAAATCGAAACAATAAAGAAACCTTGATCTTGTAACATCATTCTAAAACCACCA
>CALCCU010000216.1 GCA_937900515.1 uncultured Gammaproteobacteria bacterium
GAAGAGAATTGATGGAATGGATGGCAGACAACCTTGATCACTCTGCGGAATATGATGCGGCCATATTATTTTTAGATCTTGATCGGTTTAAAGAAATTAATGATGCCAAAGGACATGATGTTGGTGATCAGGTCTTAAAGATGGCCACGTTACGCTTTGAAAGTTGTTGCAGTAACGAGTTTGTACTTGCGCGCTGGGGAGGCGATGAATTTGTTATAGCAAGTAAGCAAGTTGACTCGTGTGGTGCTATTGCAATTGAGTTAGCAACAGAATTGATGGCATCGATTGCTCAGCCATTCAATATCAATGGAGAGGAATTATCACTTGGAGTTAGTATCGGTGTGGCTTTTTATCCATCTGATGCGGCTACATTTAAAGGTGTGATTCATGCTGCTGATTTAGCTGCTGCTGAGGTTAAGCGAACCGGCCGAGGTAATTTAATTTCATTTGATGATAGTTTTTCAGAAACTCAAAAGAAACAATTTGAATTAAGTCGTGCACTAGGAACAGCGATAGAAAGGAATGAAATAAGCATTAAATATCAACCCATTATTAATGCAAATACAGGCAGAATAGAATCTTTTGAAGCGCTAGCTCGCTGGCGATATGAAGATCAAGATATCAACCCAGAAGAATTTATTAGTTTAGCAGAGAAAACAGACCGCATAGCTAGGTTAGGGTATTGGGTATTAGAGCAGGCATGTTTTGCCGCTAGCACGTGGAATTCCACTGGTAATGGCCAAAAAGTCTCTGTGAATGTTTCAATAAAGCAGTTGATTGCGGATAGTTTCGTGAGCGATTTAAAAACTATTTTGAACCAAACGAACCTTCCTGCAAAAAAATTAAAAATTGAAGTAAGTGAGTCGGTGTTTGACGATGAGTACCGAAATACTATTTATACTGCTGTTGAACAACTTAGAAAGCTAGGTGTGGATATTTTAATTGATGATTTTGGTACGGGGTATTCATCGTTATCACGCTTGCACCAGTTCCCTATCACTGCAATCAAAATAGATCGCTCATTTGTGAATCAAATACACAGCCAGGGCCATGTAATTATCAAAAGTGCAATTCAGATAGCACGTAGTTTTAATCTTAAAATTATAGCTGAAGGGGTGGAAACTATAGAGCAAGCATCTGAGCTCCATGCTATGGGGGTAGATTACTTTCAGGGATACTACTTTAAAAAACCAGCAGCAGAATTAGAGTTTGAAGACTTTGATATTGACTGGCAGAATAAAGTTGAAAAAGCATGATGGGTTAATTACTGTGCTACTTGTTTCTTACTCTAAGAAAGCATGTGTAAACGTGAAGTACTGAGTTAGCTCGCCTTCTTATAACTATCACAATGTTTGATTATTAAATGGCAGGTAATCTATTAGCGTTGCTGTATTGACCTAAAACGACTGGGGTATCTAGGCTTATTCATCTAATACACGATACAAAATTTCTCGAACAGATGCAGGCTCAAAAGGTTTATCGCAAATAGCGGATACCCCTGACTGTTGAACATTAGCTAATCTAGCTTGGTCATGTTCGCTTGTAATCATTAAGATGGGAATATAGGTATTGCCCATTTCGTTACGTACGAACTGGGTTAATTGCTCACCATCCATTTCAGGCATATTTAAATCTGTGACTATTAGGTCAAACTGTTGATTAGATAATAGATCGATGGCATCTAAACCGTTTTTAGCGGTAGAAATAGTTTGAATACCAAGGCTGTGGAATACCCGTTTAATATGATTTCTCGCAGTGAGGCTATCATCTACAATTAATACATTTAGTTCATCTGTATCGTAGTTATTGAGTCTGATTTCTTCAGGTTCGATGTAGTCAATCGTTGTACGCAATGCTCGATGTAGATCTTCATGAATAAAGGGTTTTGGTAGAATGGCGATAACACCAGCTTGGCGAATAGGTTCGAGCGTCGTGTAATTTGTTTCGCTAGAAACAAGCATGAAATTAGTCTCAGCTAATCGCTCATTATGACGAATAGTAGTGAGTAAATCTGTAGCCGTCATATCGGGTAAATACATCGAACTGATGACTAAGTCAGGTGGATATTTGTCGATAGTTTCTAATGCTTCAGTACCTGTGCTTACACCATCAATCATTTCCAGCCCTTCTTTTCGTAGGTGGGCTAGGATAATTTTACGCTGAGTTGAAGATGGTTCTATGAGCAGAATAGATAAATCCGATAAATTCATACCACGTCCTAGTTGGTTATAGTTTGCGTTATCGAGCTAAGCTCGCTTCAACAGCATCACGAGTATAGGGTTCTTTTAAAAATTCAATAATTTCTAATGCAAAGTCCATTGCTGTTCCAGGTCCTTTCGAGGTTAATACTCTGCCATCAATAACGATAGACTCTTCTGATAACGTGATAGATGGCCAATCATGCGGTATTAAAACTGTTGGAAAGCATGTACATTTCTTGCCTTCTAGTAGGCCTGCATGAGCCAGCACTATGGGTGCTGCACAGATTGCGGCAACAGCCTTGCCCGATTGATAGAGACGTTTTAAAACTGCGTGAACGTGCTGATCATTATTGAGGTTATCTGTACCAGGCTGTCCGCCCGGTAAGATAATCATGTCAAAATCATCATAAATAACGCTTTCAAGACTCGTGTCTGCGAGTAGCCTTACTCCTCGACTCGCTGTGATTATTTCGTTATTTGAAAGACTAGCTGTAATGACAGTAATATCTGCACGCCTCAGGATATCAATCAGCGTGACAGCTTCTAGTTCTTCACAACCATTAGCGAGAGGAATAAGTACTGTCGGCATAGTGAGCCTCTATTTTTTAGCGGATAGAATATTCAATCCTTTTAATAAATTCAGCGCCTCAGATAAAGCATAGTCTTTAACAGCTAATGGGGTGTTATCAGCTTCTTCTTTTTCTGCTGAAGGTGCAGATTTGTTAAGCTCTTGGGCTTCTTTAGAGTCGACATGATCTAAATGTTTCTTCAAATCCTGCTCTCTAAGCATGCTGATACTCGCGTCATCTCTGGCAGTGATTTTGACTGGATCCAATTCAATATCAGGCACGATACCTTCTGCTTGAATTGAGCGACCTGAAGGCGTGAAATAACGTGCAGTCGTCATTTTTACTGCAGTATCATTAGTTAAGGGCATTACGGTTTGTACAGAGCCTTTACCAAAGGTCTTAGTACCGATGATTACTGCACGATCATGGTCTTGTAGAGCACCTGCTACGATCTCAGAAGCTGAAGCAGAGCCACCGTTAACTAATACGACAAGCGGTGCGCCTTTTAGTAAATCATTTGGTTTAGCATGAAATTTTTGGTTTGAGTCTTTAATCCGACCTTCGGTGTATACAACCAATCCCTTGGTAATGAAAGTATCAGATACTTCAACCGCCGCATCAAGTAGACCGCCAGGGTTATTACGTAAGTCAAGAACAAGTCCATTCAATGAACCATTATTTTCCTCTTTAAGAGTACTAATAGCTTCTTTTAAGCTTGCGCCTGTGCGTGAAGCAAATGTACTAATTCTGATATAGCCATAGCCAGGTTCTAACATTTTCTGTTTTACGCTTTTAACTTTAATAATAGCGCGTGTAAGCTCAACTTTTAGTGGTTTGTCTTCGCCTTCTCTGATTATTGTAAGTAATAACTTACTATCAGGTTTTCCTCTCATTATATCGACAGCTTCACTTAATGTTAGACCTTTAACTGGCGTGTCATCTAAGCGAATAATTAGGTCTCCAGCTAATATGCCGGCTTTGGCTGCAGGTGTGTCATCGATAGGAGAAACTACTTTGACAAAGCCATCTTCCATCGTAACTTCAATACCTAGGCCGCCGAACTCGCCTGTCGTTCCTTCTCGTAGTTCTTGAAAATCTTTAAGGTCCAGATAGGTTGAGTGAGGATCTAATCCTGATAACATGCCACGAATAGCATTTTGCAAGAGTTCTTTATCTTCTACGGGTTCGACGTAATTACTTTTTATACGGCCATAGATTTCTGAGAAAGCACGTAAATCTTCCAAAGGTAGATCGGGCTGTGCAGGTTTGTCTGCAAAGACCATTTGACCAAAGGCCATTGTGATGCCGAGCGTTGCTCCTGCAGTAAGTAAAACCAAATCACGTTTTTTAAAGCTCATACCTTTGTCCTAAATTTATTTATAGCTAACTTCGTTTGCTCAACCATTTTAATGGGTTGGTTGGGCTTCCTTTATGTCTAACCTCAAAATATAAACCAGCGTGCTGTCGCACACCTTTGTCACCACTTTGAGCGATAAGTTCGCCTGTCGAGACTGTATCACCTACTTGTTTTAATAGCGTTTCATTGTTGCCATATAATGTCATATATTGATCGCCATGGTCGATGATAATCAATAAACCAAAGCCTCGCAGCCAATCTGCAAAGATTACTTTGCCTGGTGCTGAGGCAACAATATTGGTACCTGGCGCAGATGAAATTAGAATTCCTTGCCATGTGAGTTTACCAACATTTCTAGAACTACCATAGCGGGCGACAATTTTTCCTTTTAATGGCCAAGGTAGTGAGCCCGAGCGTTGTCCGAATGATGAGCCCTTATAAGGTATCTGACTTGTTGGGGTCTTTGCTTTAGGTTTATTTAATGATGCAAGCAAGGCTTTTAAGGACTTCTCTTGCTCATGCAGTGCTGATAAACGAGAACCTTGATCATTAATTTTGCCTTCCAGAAGAGCTAGTGTCGTCTGGCGCTGTTTTGTTTTTGAATGTAGTTGTTTTTTCTTTTGGCTTTGTTGTTCATAAAGACGTTGCTGCTGTTTCTGAGCTGAATAAAGGTTCTTTTGGTCGAGGGATAAGTTAGTTAAGGTACTCGTTATCTTTTCTAATTGCTGCTGTCGTGCTTGGTGATAGTAGTGAAAATATTGTGATGTTCTGGCTAGAGTAGCAGGATTATGCTGATTTAATAGTACTTTTATTACACTGGGTTTACCGTTAATAAAGGAAGTTCTGATTTGATCATTTAGTGCTTCAAGCTGTTGAGTATGAGACTGTTGCTGCGATGAAACTTGTCGTTCTAATTCAGCTAACTGCTGTTTTTTTCTTTTGATATTTTGTTCAAGAATCAGAAGATCTTTATTCAGCTCTGAAACGCTACGGCTTTGTTTCTTTAGTTGTTCATACAGTGCTGCTTTAGATTTCTTATTTTTAGATAAATCTTGGTTGAGTGCTTCGATTTCTGTTTTAACGGAATCTAATTGCTGTTTGGTTTCTTTGTTATCCGCTGATGCAATTGTGCTGAGTAACATTAAGAGCAATAAAAATGACGATCGAAAGTTCACTGTATGTTTATTCTATTATTTTAATGACACAAGTAAATGCTTGCTCATTTCAGGGGGAACAGACTGGCCCATTAAAGTCAGCATTGTTGGGGCAATATCAGATAACGTCCCCTGCTCGCTGCACTCTGCTTCTCTACCTGCGTAAATCAAAGGAACGAGGTTGCTGGTATGTGCAGTATGAGCCTGCCCTGTTGTTTCATCACGCATTAACTCCGCATTACCGTGGTCTGCGGTAACAATCATTTCACCGCCAGACTCTTTTAGTGCCGACCAAACACGACCGATGCAGTTATCAAGTGCTTCTATCGCTTTTACAGCTGCATCGTAATTGCCTGAATGGCCCACCATATCAGCATTAGCAAAATTACAAATAATCATGTCGTACTTATTGCTATGAATAGCTTTTACAAGTTGATCGGCAACTTCAGGAGCGTTCATTGCTGGCTGTTGATCGTAGGTGCTTACTTTGGGTGATGGAATTAAAATACGGTCCTCACCTTCGAAAGGTTCATCGCGTCCGCCATTAAAAAAGAAGGTTACGTGTGCATACTTTTCTGTTTCAGCAATGCGGAGTTGGTGGAGTCCAAGTGATGATACATAGTCACCAAGTACATTCTTCATTTGTTCTGAAGGGAAAGCGATGGGTGCAGTGAAATCTTTTTTGTATTCGGTCAAGGTGACAAAATCTGCTAATTCAACATAGCGTTGTCGTTCAAAACTATCAAAATCTGGTTCTATAAATGCCTGTGTTAATTCTCTTGCGCGGTCTGAACGAAAGTTCATAAAGACAACGGCATCGCCATCTTCAACTTTGATAGCTTGTTTACCAATGCTGGTCGCTTTAACAAACTCATCGCTTTCATCACGGTCATAGGAACTAGCAAGTGCAGATAAGGCATCGTCTGCCTGGAACTCAGCTTTTCCTTCGGTAATCAGCTGATAGGCCTTTTCAACTCGATCCCAGCGTTGATCACGATCTAATGCATAGAAACGACCAATTAATGAAGCTATTTGCCCTCCTCCTAATTGCTTGAATTTTTCTTCCATCGCTTCAATAGAGGCTTTAGCACTTCTAGGAGGAGTATCTCGTCCATCAAGGAAAGCATGGACATAAACATTTTTTACGCCTCGTTGCACGGCAAGTTCAACCATCGCTTCAAGGTGCTCTTGATGGCTGTGTACACCACCTGGTGATAATAAACCTAAGATATGGACGGCTTTATTTGAGTCCAAGGTTTTGTCTACCGCATCGGTTAGCGTGCGATTTGTGAAGAATGAACCTGTTTTAATAGCACGGCTAACTCGTGTAAATTCTTGGTAGACAACTCGTCCTGCCCCGAGATTAAGGTGGCCGACTTCTGAGTTACCCATTTGATTACCAGGTAGACCCACTCCTGCGCCAGAAGCGCTGATTAAGGTATGAGGGTACTGTTGCCATAACTGATCCCAAACAGGTGTTTTCGCCTCAAAAATAGCATTATATTTTGGATCTTCACTATAACCCCATCCATCTAAGATGATGAGTGCTAGAGGGCGGTGAGGGTGGCTCATGGAATCATCCTTTTGTTTAATAAGCATTGAATTATACTACTTGAATATGCCTTGTTCGACAGCATGATCTACGGAATTCATGCAAATCATTGAAAATCGAGTGTATTATATGGCCTTTTGTGACTAATCATAGTCATGTAACTATGTTGGTGAGTTTAGTGACAGAAGTTAAAGATACTATTATTGCTCATGATCAAGATATCGAGCGTGCTGCATTTGCATTGAAAGCAATGTCGCATCCTTTAAGATTGAAGATATTGTGTGCGGTAGGTGAAAGCGAGTTATCAGTGCAAAGCATTGTTGATTGTGTGGGTACGACACAAAGTAATGTGTCTCAGCACCTTGCTCGGTTGAGAGATAAAGAAATATTAGCGTCTCGTCGAGATGCTAATCGGATTTATTATCGCGTAAAAGATGAACGAACATTGCGTTTAGTTGAAATGATGCGAGATGTGTTCTGTTCTAGTGAACAGTAATTTAAGAAGATTTAAGGTTGAATATGGAACATTTAAGTGAATTTATAATTAATCACTGGCTTTTGGTGTCTGCATTTGTCGTGCTTGCTTACTTAGTGCTATCAAACTCACTACATCAAAAATTATCAGGTATCACTGCAATTGGTACTGCCCAAGCGATTCAAATTGTAAATCAAAAGAAAGGTGTTTTCTTAGATATAAGAGAAACCTCTGAATATGCAAAAGAGCATATTGCTGAGTCGTTGAGCGTGCCATTATCAAAATTAGCTGATGATGTCTCTCTGAAAGACCAAGCACAGCCGATTGTTTTGATCTGTGCTAGTGGACAGCGCTCACGTTCAGCGGCAAAACAATTGGCCAAAAAAGGCTTTTCAGAAGTTTATGTATTGACTGGTGGCTTAAATACTTGGAAAGAAGCCAAGTTGCCCCTATTTAGTTAAACAGGCAAGGTAACCCAAACTATGGCTAAAGTTGAAGTTTACTCATCGGGACATTGTCCATACTGTGTTATGGCAAAGAAATTATTAGATAGTAAAGGTGTTGATTACACTGAAATTCGTGTTGATCTTGAGCCTGCGAAACGTGAAGAAATGATGAAAAAAAGTCGGCAGCGTACTGTGCCGCAGATTTTTATAAATAACAATGCTATTGGTGGCTACACTGACCTACATGCATTGAACCAATCGAAACAACTGGACAGCCTTTTGGCGCAGTCGTAATTATAATTTTTAAGTTTAAGGAAGCTCCATGGCTGAAGAAAATGCATCAACAGAAGAGCAACAAGCTCGTTTTGTAATTCAAAAAATTTATACGAAAGATATTTCTTTTGAAACACCGAACACCCCTGAAATATTTCGCGACGAATGGAAGCCACAACTGGATCTCCAATTAGGTAACGAATACACGCGTATTGATGATGATAATCACGAAATTACTTTAACAGTAACTGTTACGGCTAAAGTAGATGATAAAGTAGCTTTCCTAGCAGAAGTGAAGCAAGCTGGTATTTTCTCTTTAACGGGGTATTCTGATCAAGAAATGGGGCCTTTAGTAGGTAGTTACTGCCCTAATACTTTATTCCCGTTTGCACGTGAAGTTATTTCTGACATCGTATTGAAAGGTGGTTTCCCACAATTGGTACTTGCTCCTGTTAACTTTGATGCTTTATACATGAATCAAATTGAGCAAGCAAAACAACAAGCTGCTCAAGCTAAGCACTAAGCACCTTGTCAGAGCAAACTAACTCTTTATTCCCTACTCTCGTCATTGGTGCGGGAGCATGGGGAACCGCATTAGCGATTGCCATTGCTAGAAATGGTAATGAGGTACTGCTATGGGGTAGAGATGCTAGTCATATTGCTGAAATGCAGAAAACGGCAAGTAATGAACGTTATTTGCCGGGCTTACCATTTCCTGACACGCTTCAGCCTACTTCTGATTTAGCCCAAGCTGTTAAGTTGGCGAAACATGTTTTAATTTCAGTACCAAGCATCGCTTTTTCTGGCATGTTAAAACAAGTGAAGCCTCTTATTGCAGAGGGAATTCCAGTGAGTTGGGCGACAAAAGGCTTAACACCTGAAACAGGCCGTTTTTTATATGAAACTGCAGCAGAAATTTTAGGAAAATCACATGCTCTAGCTGTGATTTCAGGGCCTTCTTTTGCTGCTGAAGTGGCGAAAGATCTACCGACGGCAATTACGACTGCTTCGGCCGATGATGCGTTTAATTATGCCTTAGCGTCATCAATGCATAGTCCAACACTCAGAGTGTATACCTCATCTGATATGCTGGGAGTTCAAATCGGTGGTACGGTTAAAAACGTATTAGCGATTAGCGCTGGCATTTCAGATGGCTTGGGGTTCGGTGCGAATGCTCGTGCAGCGTTAATTACTCGAGGCATGGCTGAAATATTACGTTTAGCTGCTAGTTTAGGGGCGAACACAGAAACGATGTTTGGTTTATCAGGCATTGGTGACTTGATACTAACGTGTACGGATGATCAAAGCCGCAACCGCCAACTTGGTCTAGCAATTGGCCGTGGCTTGAGTGTCGAAGATGCTGTTACTGAAGTCGGTAAAACGGTTGAAGGTATGCATGCGGCAAAAGAAGTGTTGTTGCGAGCTCAGCAAGCAGGCATTGAAATGCCAATTGTAGAGCAAGTTTGTAAAATACTATTTGAAGGACGGGACCCTCGTGAATCAGTCCAAGCCCTGCTTTGTAGAGAACAAAAAGCAGAAGAACTTAGTCCTACCAAAACTGCAAAAATTTAAAGA
This sequence comes from uncultured Gammaproteobacteria bacterium, assembly GCA_937900515.1. Classification (GTDB taxonomy): domain Bacteria; phylum Pseudomonadota; class Gammaproteobacteria; order Nitrosococcales; family Methylophagaceae. Next base: position 9,603 of record CALCCU010000216.1, read on the forward strand.
GGAATTTTTATGCGTAAGATTGTTAAATTAGGCAGCACGATTGCAATTAGTATGGTGCTTGCTGGTGGATTGACTGCATGTGGCGGCATGTTTACACCCGATGAACCGTTAACAGAAAGCGAGTTATTACAGGGACAAGAAGGTCGTATCTTGTGGGAAGCTGGACTGCAGTATGTAAAGCTAGTTGGTCGTGATTCTGGTAGTTTGGCAAATGAACACCCAGAGTCACTTACAAGCGAGCAGATGCGAACAGTCTTAAGGTCCCTGAATGTGATTGAATCCGGTCTCTTTAAGGTAGAAGAAGTTCCATTGTTTTCAAGTAGTGAATTAGTTATTTTGAGTACTGCTATTGCGAACGGCTTGACACAGGCAAGCCCAAACGATGATGTTAACTTTGTGTCTGTTGGTACTCATAAAGGCGGACTTGCTAAAGAGCGAAAAACAACCACTGGTCGTGTATTTATTAGCGGTGGTCGCTTAAATATCATTTTTGGACTTGTTCATGAGCTATATCGAGATAAAGATATTGCTACTGGGCAAGAGATTGATCGTCGTGTGAATCCACTACTACCAGGTAAGCGTTCATTTGACTCTGAACCTGATTCACGAGTTTCTTTAGACAAAGGTCAATCTTTCTATCTTGACCCAGAAACAGGAAAAGAACGTAGCGACTGGGTTGTGATTGATATTGCAACAGTCTTACAAGCCGCGAAAGAGCGTCAAACAGGTGATTCAGGTTTAGTGAGTCCTGAATTGTTAGAAGATGTAGCTCGGAGCAAACAAGACGCTTCAAATCTTCGTCATGATGTGGGCAATATGAAAGAAATTATTTTTGAAATGTCTGAAGAAATTGAAACATTGAAAAAAGAACTTGAGTTATTAAAGAAATAATATTTAACTCAATGCGTTAAAAGAAAAGGAGCTACGGCTCCTTTTTTATTGCATATTATAAGCTATATCGACGGTCGCCCAATTGGCAGCGAACTAACGGACTATTAAGGCCTCGGCTGATGGTGAGGGCTTTGAAGGTTTCCCCCATTTGTGAGGGTAATGTTAGACGCTTAATCTCAGTTGATTGTGAGAATAAAGTAAGCTCATCTGTGTGTTCATTATTGAGCGATAATTCAGTAATTCCACCCGCTAATAAAAAGTCAGCCTGAGATTGAAAACCATCAACATCTAAACCACTATCTATAGCTACTTGGGCTAATGATGTGAAATCAACATGAGCGGTAAGATCTTGCAGGCCTTGCAATATCAGAGGGTTGCTATGACCTCGATGCTGGTAATAGCACATTAAAGTGCCTTGTGAGCGCTGTGGGTGGTAGTAATCTGATTGTGGGTAACCATAATCAATAATAAAGATTGCACCTCGCGTCAGCTTATCAGCAAGACTTGATAGCCATGCTTTTGCTGCAAGATTAACTTCGCTAATCGTGTCGTTATTATCGACAATACCTTTGACTATCTCAGCATGTGATGCAAGATCAGTATTTGATAAGGGGCCATTACACCACTGAAACTGCCCTGCTTGGTACTCTATATAACGTTCATAAACGTGATCATTACTAAAGTGCAGGCAATGAACAGGCATGGCATCACAGACTTCATTTGCCAAAATTACGCCTACAAAATTTTCAGGTAGTTGTTCAAGCCAAATTATACGACCACAAAGGTGAGGAAGTGATTTTTCTATGTGTTTATACTGCCTTTCACGTAAGTCAGCACTTGCTTCTATAATGTAATAACGGTTTGGTAGGCTGGATTTAAGTTCTAATTCTTTGAGAATATCCACTGCCATGGTACCGCTACCTGCACCAAATTCTAGGATGTTGGCTTCATTTAGTTGTGTGAAAACATCTTTTATATGATTGGCTAAGGTTTTAGAGAAAAGTGATGATATTTCGGGCGCAGTTGTGAAGTCACCCTGCTCGCCTAGTTTATGACTACCGGCACTGTAGTAACCTAAGCCCGGGGTGTAAAGGCAACACTGCATATACTCGGCAAAGGTAATTTTTCCGCCTTGTTCAGCAATTCTTTGCTGAATGATCTGCATGAGTTTATCACTGTGCTGTTGCGCTATAGGGTCAGGAACAGGTAATTTGTCAGTCATAAGAATACGAAATATAGGGTGTCGATCAGTGTTAGAAAATGCAATTTTAGTTACAGGAGCGGGACGCCGAATAGGCAATCATATTGCGATGCGTCTGCAACAAGAAGGTTATACCGTTCTCGCCCATTATCGTACGCATACTCCTGAAATCCAAGTGTTGGAAGAAAATGGTGTGCAAACGATCCAAGCTAACTTTACTAATAGTGATGCAATATTGCAGTTTGTTGAACAGCTACAACAACGGTGCATAAGCTTTCGAGCGTTGATTCATAACGCCTCTTCCTTCGAAGCAACATCAAATAATTTAGTGGAAGCAGCAGCTCAATATGAGCAGTTTTTTAATGTACATATGATGGCTCCTTTTTTAATAACGGAAGGTTTGAAGTCATTGTTAGAGGTGAATGATGATATTCCCGCAGACATTATTCATATCACTGATATCAATGTTGAGAACCCGACACCGAAGTTTGATATTTATGGCACAACCAAGGCTGGCCTGCACAATATGATGCTGGTGTTAGCAAAAAAATTAGCGCCAAACATTAAGGTCAATGCTGTTGCTCCGGGCCCAGTGTTATTTACAGACTTGCATTCAGAAGGAGTTAAAAAGACGATGTTATATGAAACACCTTTAGCAAAAGAAGGTGGTGCAGAACCTGTTTATTTAGCGGTTCAAAGCCTGCTCAATAACCCTTTTATCACTGGTGCCAGCATCCCTGTTGATGGTGGTCGCCGTTTGTCCAAACGTTAAATTATCAAGACTTATCTCGACGCCTGCTTGTTTTAGATTGAACGGCACTTGATTGAGGTAGGCAATGAGTTCATCGAGCAAAGGGTACAGAAAGTACTCATCAGTAATGGTATGTGCTGCACGTTGCGCATCATCTGGAAATTTAATATCCGTCAAAATATCGAGATCAGCAGGTCGATCTTTAGTTTTACGATTTGGATCATTTCGATTTCTACCTAGCTTGATTTCGATTGCATTACAGATCTGCTTTAGCTTGTCTGTTTTATCGTCAGTTTCAATAAATATCGCAACATTGAGAAAATCGCGCGTACTGTTCATGCCAATGGGAGGAATAGACAGTACGCGACTCAAAGATAGTTGCGGATAATAATCAAGCAATGAGGAAATGATTTCTTGAATATTGTCATAGGGATCAATATTACTGCCTATGCCGAGCAAATAACCTGATTGCGAATTGGACATTATTTTGCGCGCTCGATAATAATTCGGGCCGTATTCTGACCGTGTAATGCAACAGGCTTACTGAGTGTTAATTTGAGCTTAGGAATAGGAAACTCTTTCAATAATAAAGCGCAAAGATCTTCGGCTAATGTTTCGATAAGTTGATAGCGACTAGATTCAACAAATTCAACAATGGTATTAGCTACAGAACCATAATCTAAGGTGTCAGCAATATCATCACTTTTCGCTGCTTTGCGAATATCCCAGTCCATTTCTAAATCGAAACTAAGAGTTTGTAGGGTTTCGCGTTCCCAGTCGTAAATACCGATGATGGTGTCGATGTGTAAATCGTTAAGAAATATTTTGTCCATGAGTCACTGTATAGAAAATGTAGAAATAGCCCTATAATACGGGTTCAATCAAATGAGGTGAATCATAACATGCTTGAAACACTTGCCTTACCGATGGTGGTAATTGTAGGCGCATATTTAATAGGCTCTTTGTCGAGCGCGATTATGCTTTGTAAATTAGCAGGTCTTCCAGATCCTAGAACACAAGGTTCAGGTAATCCAGGCGCAACCAATGTACTGAGGTTCGGCGGTAAGAAGCTTGCTGCAACCGTATTGATTATCGATGTTATTAAAGGCGTGGTTCCGGTTGTTATAGCGATATTTTTAGATTTAGAACAATCTTGGATTGCGGCAACAGCATTAGCTGCCTTCCTAGGCCATCTATTCCCACTTTTTTTCCAATTTAAAGGTGGTAAGGGTGTAGCGACAGCGTTGGGCGGATTTTTAGCGCTTAATCCTGCAATGGCTGGGATTGTCTTATTAAGTTGGTTAGCAGTGTTCATCTTGACCCGTATATCATCGCTTTCAGCTATTATCGCGGCATTATTAGCCCCTGTTTATAGTCTATGGTTTTTAGATAACATCACGGCTCGTTGGATAGTATTAGTAATGGCTGTACTGCTTGTAGGGAGACACCATGGCAATATTAAACGCCTGTTGTCAGGCGAAGAAACTAAATCTAAGTAATAGAGAGTAGAAGAGATAATTATGGCAGGATCAATGCGAGACCAACTGCTTAAAATGGGCGTTGTGGATAAGAAAAAAGCTAAAAAAGTGCAGCAGCAAAAGCGTCAGGATGTGAATAAAAACCGTAAAGCGGTTAAATCTGGCAAAGAAGTAAAGCAAGAAGGTGTACAGCAAGACCTTGAAAAACTCGCGCGTGAAAAACAGCAGCGTGATTTAGAGTTGAATAAACGACGTGATGAAGCACGTGCGAAAAAAGCCCTGCAAGCAGAAGTGAAACAGATCATAGAGACGAATACTGTCGAGATTCCTAACAATGCTGAACTTGCTTATAACTTCACGCATGACTCTAAGATCAGAAAAATTTACGTTACTGATGAGCAGCATAAACAATTAACTAAAGGTCAGTTAGCGATTGCAGTCGATGACAAAAAGCACCGTCTTATCCCTGATAAAGTGGCTGAAAAGGTTGAGACTCGCTTACCTAGTGCCGTGGTACGTATTCAAGCGGAATCTAAGCCGGACAAAGATGAAACGGATCCTTATGCCGAATATGAAATCCCCGATGATTTAATGTGGTAACAGCTTAGAACTAATAACTAACCAATTGGTGGAATAAGTTCATTTAAAGGCCAGCGCGGTCTAGCTGAAAAAGTGGGTTGCTCTTGTTTGACCATTGCTGACTCACGCATTGCTCCTGCGAAGGCGATCATGGCGCCATTGTCACTACAAAATGCTTGGCGAGGATAAGAAACATCAACATGTGGTATTGCATCTAAACGAGCACGCAACGCTTTATTGGCACTGACGCCGCCTGCTACGACTAAAGTTTTATGGCCAGTTTCTTTCAAAGCGCGTTTACATTTTATCGCTAAGGTTTCCACGGCCGCTGTTTGAAAGGCTAAACAGATATCAGCTTTATCTTGCTCAGTTTGCTTACTATCCCGCCATGTATTCATTGCAAATGTTTTTAAACCACTAAAACTGAAATCCATACCGGGACGATTGGTCATAGGGCGTGGAAAAAGGTATTTATCAGGCGTACCACTTTCTGCAAGCGCCGCTAAAATTGGGCCGCCAGGGTAGCTCAGTCCTAACATCTTGGCGGTTTTATCAAAGGCCTCTCCTACAGCATCATCGATAGATTCACCCAATAATTCATATTGCCCTATACCTTGGACATCAATTAGTAATGTATGACCTCCTGAAACTAATAGAGAGACAAAAGGAAATGCAGGTGGATTATCTTCCAGTAAAGGTGATAGCAAATGCCCTTCCATATGGTTAATTGCTAAGGCTGGAATGTCTAATGCCCAAGCAATACTGCGGCCAATTGCCGCACCGACTAACAATGCGCCAACTAAACCTGGTCCTGCGGTATAGGCAACGGCATCAATATCATCACGGTCGAGCTTAGCTTCTGTTAAGACTTCATCAATTAGTGGTAAGGCTTTGCGGATATGATCACGTGAAGCCAGCTCAGGGACTACCCCACCGTATTCTGCGTGCATGGCAATTTGGCTAAAAAGTGCGTGTGCTAACAAGCCTTTATCAGTATCATATAGAGCAATACCTGTTTCATCACAGGATGATTCGATGCCTAAAATGCGCATAATTTATTTGTCCGCTGCTTATAATTCATCGACATATTATGCCTACTTTAGAAATTAGTTGATCTTTGTTATTGATCTTTCGTACAATTGTGGGCTTTTCCATATAAAATTTTGTAGGAAGTATTAATGCCTTCAGTACGCTTAAAAGAAAACGAACCATTTGACATCGCTTTACGCCGCTTCAAACGTGCTTGTGAAAAAGCAGGTACAGTGACAGAAGCTCGTGCTCGTCAACAATACGAAAAACCAACTACAGTACGTAAACGCGCTGCTGCAGCTGCTGTAAAACGTCACCAAAAGAAAGTATCACGTGAAAGCGCTCGTCGCGTTCGCATGTACTAAGAAAAGACGAATATTATGCCTGCAGAATCTAGTCCTTTAAAGGTTACTATTCAAGATCAAGTCAAAACCGCCATGCGCGCGAAAGACAAAGATCGCCTTGCAACATTGCGCCAAATCACCGCTGCAATTAAACAATATGAAGTAGATAACCGTGAAGATCTTAGCGATGATGGCATCGTTATTATCTTGACTAAGATGTGTAAGCAACGTCGTGACTCCTTAACCCAATTTCAAGAAGCAGGTCGTGATGACTTAGCTGTTATTGAAATTGCTGAGTTAGCTATCATCGAAGAGTTTATGCCAACACCATTAACTGACGATGAAATTGCAGCAGAAATTGCTGCGACAATTGCGGAGCTTGGTGCAAGTGGTCCTAAGGATATGGGTAACGTAATCAAAGCATTGCGTCCTAAATTCCAAGGCCGTGCAGATATGGGTGCAGTGAGTGGCCTGGTTAAGGCTGCGCTTACGGCGTAATGTGACTCTCTTGCCGATTTTAAATCTAGGCAAGTTAGTGACTACAGAATTAAATCGGTCATAGACATCTCGTCATGGCCGGTAAAATTCCTCCTCAGTTTATTGATGAATTATTAACTCGCGTTGATATTGTTGATATTATTGATGCACGAGTCCCGCTAAAAAAAGCAGGTAAGAACCTCCACGCCTGTTGTCCATTCCATAATGAAAAAACACCTTCATTTACCGTAAGTGCTGATAAGCAGTTTTACCACTGTTTTGGTTGCGGCGCCCATGGCACGGCAATTGGTTTCTTGATGGAATATGAGCAGATGAGCTTTCCGGAGTCAATCCACGAGCTTGCTGAGCATGTGGGAATGACCGTTCCTGTTAGCCAATCTTTATCTGCTACACCTGCTTCCCAGAACTTATATGACTTGTTGGATAAAGTTAATCAATATTACGTTCACCAGTTAAACAACCACCCCCAACGAGATCAATTTACTGCTTATTTACAAAAGCGGGGCTTGTCTCGTCAGACCATTGAGCATTTCAATATCGGCATGGCACCAGATGGCTGGGATAATGTGTTGCGAGCCTTTGGTAGCAATGATGCCATACGAAAACAGCTAGATGAAGCAGGACTATTAAGCAGCAATGATAACGGTCGGACCTATGATCGTTTTCGCAATCGCATTATGTTCCCCATTCGTGATCGTCGAGGCCGTGTTATTGGCTTTGGTGGTCGAGTATTAGATGATAGTACTCCCAAGTATTTAAACTCACCTGAAACACCTGTGTTTCATAAAGGTAACGAGTTATATGGCTTATACCAAGCACGCAAAGCAAATCGAAAGCTAGAGCGAATTGTTATCGTCGAAGGCTATATGGACGTGATCGCACTTGCTGAAAAAGGTGTGACCAATGCTGTAGCAACACTTGGTACGGCTACTACCCCCGATCATCTTCGCCAATTACTACGCAGTGCACCAGAAATTGTATTTTGTTTCGATGGCGATCGAGCGGGGCGTGAAGCCGCATGGCGTGCTGCAGAAAATGCATTGCCACTACTGGGCGGTAATCATCAATTGAAATTTATGTTCTTAGCTGATGGTGAAGATCCAGATAGTTTAGTGCGAGCCCAAGGTGCAGAAGCATTTAATCAGTTAGTGGCGGGTGCCAAAAATTATTCTGATTTCTTTTTTGAAAGCTTAGAAAAGCGAGTTGATATTGACTCAATGGATGGCCGTGCACGTTTAGTTGAAATAGCAAAACCTTACCTGCGCCATGTGCCAGCAGGTATCTATCGCGATATGTTAGAACAGCGCTTGGCTGAAAAAGCACAGACAAGTACGACGACACTAAATAGACATCTTGAAAAACCAGCGGAGCAAGTTACCCGCAAATTAAATACTTCGACTAAAGCGAATAATAATTATTCACCGATTAGAACTGCGATTACGATACTTTTGCAACACCCTGAGTTGATAGATGAAGTATGCCCTTTTGATAAATTAGCCTTACTTGATTTACCAGGAATGAATATTTTAGTGAAAATGCTTGAAACTTTGACTGAACACCCCCATCTAAAGACTGCAGCTTTGTTAGAGCGCGCTCGTGATACGGAATATGCGGGGCACCTACAACGCTTAGCAGTACAAGCGCTAACATTGAATGCTGAACAATTAAAACCAGAATTGAATGGTATCCTCTCACAGTTGCAGCAACAAGCAATCTCTGAGCGGTATGAATATTTAGAAAATAAAGGGTTACGTAACTTAACACCTGCCGAGTTAGCCGAATATAAAGGTTTCTAGGGAATAGCTGTTAAAAATGCGCAAACAAATGCGTGCATTATTATAGGGTTATCGCTATAATGCACGGCTGCGATTTATCGCTAAACAACCAGATACATTAAAGAGGTCAAATGAAAGATCAACAGTCACGCATAAAAGCACTGATTACCCTAGGTAAGGAGCGTGGCTATCTTACTTATGGTGAGATTAATGACCACTTACCAGAAGATACGGTCGATGCAGATCAGATCGAAGATATCATTGGTATGTTTAGTGATCTTGGCATCATGGTTCACGAAGATGGCCTAGATACCGATGAAATGGAACGTTTGGCAGAAGCGGCATCAACGAATGATGACGTGTCTACCGATGAAGCTGCGGCAGTGCTTGCAAGCTCTGATGGTGAATTTGGTCGAACCACTGATCCAGTCCGTATGTATATGCGTGAAATGGGCTCAGTTGAATTACTGACACGTGAAGGCGAAATCGTTATCGCTAAACGTATTGAGGCTGGCCTAAAAGAAAGCTTAACAATGCTTTCAACATATCCACCATGTATTACCGAATTCCTAGCACGTTACGCCGCTGTTGAAGCAGGTGATCTGCGCTTAAATGAACTAATTAAAGGCTTTATCCTTCCAGAAGAGGAAGAAGCAGCTATTGTCCCTGCGGCAGGTGCAGGAACGCCAGCAAGCGACGATGATGACGAAGAAGATGAATCTGCACAAGGTGTAGATCCTGAAGAAGCGCGTGAACGTTTTGAAGCATTAATTGCTGCGAATAAAAAATTCCACGAGGCCCCAGATACTGCGGGACAAGAAGCTGTAACAAGCTTATTCATGGAATTTAAGCTAACACCAAAAACATTAATTGCATTGAATAGCCTGATGTCAGAAACAGTCAGTGTTATTCGTCAACAAGAGCGTGCAATTGCTAAGATTGTTGTTAACGAAGCTAAAATGAATCGCCGTGACTTTATCGACTCATTCACAGGTAACGAAATAAACCTTGAATGGACGGATAAACATATCCGCGCTAAAAAGCATTACTCATCAACCATTAAGAAAAACTTAGACACAATTCTAGCGGCACAAAGTAAATTGGCTGAACTATCAGAAGATAGAGCAATGCCAATTGCTGAAATTAAAGAAATAAGCCGTCAAATGTCTATTTCTGAAGCAAAAGCGCGTCGTGCTAAGAAAGAAATGGTCGAAGCTAACTTACGTTTGGTTATCTCAATCGCGAAGAAATACACCAACCGTGGTTTACAGTTCTTGGATTTAATCCAAGAAGGTAATATTGGTTTGATGAAAGCAGTTGATAAGTTTGAATATCAACGTGGTTATAAGTTCTCAACTTATGCAACATGGTGGATTCGTCAAGCAATTACTCGTTCAATTGCTGACCAAGCACGTACAATTCGTATCCCAGTCCATATGATTGAAACAATCAACAAACTGAACCGAATTGCGCGTCAAATGTTGCAAGAAATGGGTCGTGAGCCAACACCGCAAGAATTAGCTGAAAAAGTTGATATGCCTGAAGATAAAGTACGTAAAGTACTTAAAATCTCTAAAGAGCCTATTTCAATGGAAACACCAATTGGTGATGATGAAGATTCGCACCTAGGTGACTTTGTAGAAGACGTTAACGTCATGTCTCCACAAGATTCTGCAATGATTGAGGGACTAAGAGAGGCAACTCAGGGTATACTAGGCGGTCTTACGGAGCGTGAAGCAAAAGTATTAAGAATGCGCTTTGGTATCGACATGAATACAGACCACACTTTGGAAGAAGTGGGTAAACAATTTGACGTAACACGTGAGCGTATTCGTCAAATTGAAGCAAAAGCGTTACGTAAATTACGTCACCCAACACGTTCAGATCAGTTGAAAAGCTTCTTGGAGACTGACAAGTAAAAGTTTTGGGCCTATAGCTCAGTTGGTTAGAGCAGGGGACTCATAATCCCTTTGTCCGGGGTTCAAGTCCCTGTGGGCCCACCATTACACAGCAAAGCCTCAGCACTATTTCAGTG
>CALCCU010000217.1 GCA_937900515.1 uncultured Gammaproteobacteria bacterium
CTCAAAGGCCGTAGTTTTAAAATATGATAAATTTATGCAACTTTACGGCTCTGACGTCGATATAAATGAGACGAAGTTCTTTCCGAATGATGATTTTACAATATTTACCACATTTAAAAAATGAATTATGCGCTTAGCAAATTTAACTGCGGCTGGGACAACTACCTACAGCCTTCCTTTTACTCCTGAATTTATTGGAGTTTCAACTACTACCGATGTAACGAGCATTAGTGTTAATGTTCTTGGTGTTGGCAATGTTGTGAAGCTCTCAGGTACAGGGATTGCTCGCCTTTCTGCACCTGCTGTTGATGGTGGAAACACTATGAAAATGCTGAAACTCTCTGACGGGTTGAATCACCGTTTCTCATGTACCATTACTATCATAACGGCTGGTATTGGCCCGATTGAATTACGTTATTTCAGCAGCCAGAAAACCAAGAATGAGAACCTGTTTTACACTTATAGTGAAACACTCTGCCAACAGAACACAAACCAGACCTTCAAAAACTTTGTTGGTGTGGACGTTTCAAATGCTGCTGCTACTGACGAATTTTCTATGGTTACTTCTGACGGCATGGCTGAACAAGGACTGACAGAAGCAGACTTAGGTTTTATTGGTACTCTGACACATGGCAATGACGCAAACATGTTTGCTACTATTTGGAATATTCCTCGTCGTGGTGAGTATACTCCTGCCTCAATTGTTCGTGAACTTACTGCTGTGAACCCTTCTGCTGATTTTACAGCCTACCTTTGTACCATTATTCAAAACCGATAGTTATGCCTGAAAATGGAACAAACCCGCGAGGTTTACCAATTCATCGTGGTAACTCAAATTCTAATGCTGTCCATTATGGCCCGCGTGGTACTACTCGTTCAATTGGTGTTCCTGCGGTAAATGATCTTTTGCATCCTTATACATATGATGTGCCCGCTGTTCGGGGAATTGGTATTTCTGATATTGCTGACGCGTGGCTTTCTCCTTTTGGCTGGGAGCCAACGGCCGCGCTAGATCCTATGGATGTAGGGACACCGTTTCAGTTCATCCCTCAGGATAACTTTTCGCCTGGACAAGTTGGGCCTCAAATTTTGAACGATGGAGTGCAATCTGATAAGCTCCCAGCGCCTACTCTCTGGATTATGGGATTAGCTGGAGCTTTGGTTTTCTTTGTAATAACAACCTTTAAAAAGCATAACAATGTTTTATAACGTAGTAACTGATATTCTCGGTTTGATCTCTGGTAGACGTCAAGTCGAACTTGAACGCGAAAAAACTCAGCAGCAGCTTGCTGCCTCTAATGATTCGGGTTCAGACAACCAAAATACTATCATGTATTTATCCATAGGTGCAGCTGTTGTTGCGCTAATTTTCACCTTACTAAAAAAATAACCCATGGCAAATATGAATAAGCGCTATGCGCAACGATCAAATAACAAGCCGATTGCAAAGTCTGGTACTATCTTTCGTCCTCGCAAATTCAAAGGGGGTGACGGTAAAACTTATTATCGTATCAAGACCTCGATCCAATACAATGGGGCATCCATTAGCGTGGAGTTGCCTGTAGATCAGAATGGCGTTTTGAAGCTTCAAAAGAAGGACGACAAAGGTCTTTTGATTTGGGGTAATGTTGCCATTTTTGAAGATAATAATGGAGGGGGTAAATTATGAGTTGGCTAATCAAGTTTGTTACCGTACTCGAAAAAATCGTGTACTATGCTTCAATCTTTTTACCACCAATCAAAACCGTAATTAATCATGAAAATAATCGCATTGATATTCCAAGCAATCGGCCTACTGTTGGCCCCGTTCCCGAAGCCGTTCAGGATGAAGGCCCTGACGCTACTGGCAGGACTTTGTAATGGTTATGCTAACCCTAAAACCCTTTCCTATGTGTATGGTCAATTTGGCCATGAGACAGGCGGATTTACCTCTAATGTCTTTATCAATGGAAAGAATGTTGCAGGGATGCAACCAGTCACTAAACGCCCTACTGTTGGTCAGACCGGCCGAACTATTGGAGCGGAAAGCTCTGCTGTTTATTCGAGCGTTTCACTTTCTGTTTATGACTATTTCCTACGTTGTAGATATTACAAAATGCCGAATAGTTTTGCAGATATTGGAGCCTTTAATAAATGGCAGTATGATTCAGGTTATTACACCGCAAATACTACTGACTACTTGGCAGGAATCAAAAACTGGTCCTCTGATGTGTACGTTTCTGGGGTTACCTTTCTTGCTGCTGTTGCTGCTTCCGTGGTGGTCCTCTATATGGTTGTTTCTGGTGGCAAGTTTCCAATACTTAAAAAGGATATTACGAAACGATGATTAACTCAATTCTAGTACCTATCAACTTAAATTCACTTCCAGGCACAAGCAACATTGTGCAGGTTGATGTGGGTTTTCCTTGTGCCGTCTATCATGTGATTTGGTCTCCTAAAGAAGTGTTTACTTTTTCGAGTGATTACATAGGTTGCAGGCTTTACCCTGACAATGCTATAAAGGCCAAAGATACCCAGATTTTAGGCGGTGGTGTTGATATTAGTACAGTCGACTTTGTTTCGCTTGTTGGTCGTGCTGGAAATGCTCCTAGACAGTTTGACTTTAATGTGACCCCTTTGGTTTTCTCGGATGGGATTATCAAAATTAGTGGTCACAATTTAGCCAATGCAAAGGGCTTGTATATGACGCTTTGCTGTAAACGAATTAATCCTTAACACTATGTTTAGAGTTTATTTGTACTTGTTCTCCAGCGCCAATAGCGCCACGAAAAAGGAACTGTTTATTCCAGATGAGAAAACTACTTCTCTGGTTGACGTTCTTGCTACTGAAATAGGAACTGCAAAAGCTGGCTTAATTACTGCCGTCGATGGTACTACCTTAGTATTTACCAGAACCGCAGGCTTTGAAAGTACGGTTTTTTCGATTAACGCCTAGACAAGGAAAGGCATAAGAAAGCCTTGAGCAACAAGGACGCTAAATGTCACGTTGTGTCAATACTTATTGAAAAGAAATGCTGCCCCGTTCCTCGGGGTAGCATTTGTTTTTAATAACTCGTCTTGGTGTTTACACGTTGTGTTAATGGGGGTACATTTGCCTCAATGGTTTATGGAGCCGTTTGTATATCACAATCAAATTGATTACTATTGGGGCATGAAATGAGGCTGTAGCTACATGGATTTGTGGGGGTGGGCTTATTCGAGTCCGCCCTATTTTTTTACTCTGTTACACACTTTTTTATTCGCAGATCCTTTCCCCTGGTCAACCCAAAACCGCCTCCATTTGCTTGAATCGCTCTTTCTACATTACACAAATTCACCCTTTAATTACACACTTTATGAAAGCTATTGATACCATTTGGTTCACTAACACGATTACTTACAATGAGCAGGCTATTCAAGGTTTTGTTCAAAATTTCGATTTAATGGACTCGACTGCTAGGCATTCCTCAATGAATCAGATAATTAGGAGGTTTGATTCTGACGCAGAATATATTGAGAACTTTCCTATTATCCCTGAAACAGTAACTTACATTTTTTCGTTATACTTTGGTTGGTTCAGGAAAGCTGTTGCGCTTTATTCTGAATGGACTCTTGGCAATGAGTATAGAAAACTATTTAATTATGAAGGCTAGAATCGCGGTTATTCTTAATGGGTTTATGATATGTTACATAACTCTGATTTTCATTTTCATTCTTTTGATAGCGTTGCCGCCCGTCTTGGTGGTAAGGATCGCACGAAAGTTAAGGTACACGCGTCTGGTTACGTTGTCTTCTACCATGACGGACCACCCCCTAAAGGCAATCCGAATGGTAACAATGGTTTCGATCTCCATCTTGATGGTACTTTCTTTGGCTCTCGCGCTAAAAGCCGTTTGCTTAATCTTGGTGCTGCAATTGAAAGTTATGCTCGTTCTTGTGATGATTCTTACGTCTATTTGGTTACAAACACCATTCCTTCGCCTCATGGCTATACGCCTGAACAAGGACCGCTTGTGAATAGGTTTTGGCATGATGCTGCCTACTCAAAGGCTTACGGCAAATGGATCAATAATTTAAAAAAGAACTACGGTTTGGATCAATACTTCTATGCGGCCGAAGTTCAGCCGAAACGAATAGTTGAAAGAAGGGAACGCGCTTTGCATTTTCATATGCTTGCTAGGTTTGACTCTCCTTTCCTCGAGTATAAGGCGATTAATAAGGCATGGGAGAAACAACTGAAAGGCCACAAAGTGCATGGCAATTCTGTTGACTTCAAGAAAATTGAAATATTTGATAACTGCCCGATAGGAGCCTATTTAGCGAAGTATTTTTCTAAGGATGACTACCCCGTATATTGTAGACGTTTTAACGCCACACGCCAAATAAATAAGCTCTCAAAGGCCGTAGTATTAAAATATGA
>CALCCU010000218.1 GCA_937900515.1 uncultured Gammaproteobacteria bacterium
CACAACATCTACACCTAATAAAGTGTTTTCCAACCCAAGCTCATCCATCACAGCCTTGACTGTAGTGCCAGAGCCCATAATGTAACGAGTATCTGGCTCCATTGATTCCACTAAATAGGCAGCGATATCGTCCAGCGCCAATGCTTCAGACTCCTTGCCTCCATTTTTAACATGTTGCAGATAGCGATGCTCTTGCGGAACAGACAGCTCACCATAATAGCGCGCGCGTACACGTCCCGCCCGAAACTCATCCTCATCAATATCTCGCACTTCTTGAGGGGCGAGTGTCACTAGCTCGCCGCGCACTAGCATAGCGACAATCTCTCCCGCCGCTTTAGGTGTGACAGCATAAACACCCGAATGGATTTTTACGCCAGCAGGGATTCCCAACACAGCCGTGCCTTCTGAGGCAGCTCGGCAAACATTGCGTGCGGTCCCATCACCACCAGCAAACAAAATAAGGTCCACTCCTGCTTCTGTCAGGTCTTTGACTGCTTGTTCCGTATCGTCCGGCGTAGACTCTCCACTATTGATGCTACCTAAAACCTGTGGGGCAAAGCCTGCTTGTTCAGCCGCCCACTCCCCCATTTCGCATGGATATGTAATCACATCAATTGGCAGCCCCTCAAGGACAGCTAATGCGGTAGCGACCCGGTCTTGTGCTTTAGGTTCTGCTCCCAAATGAACCGCAATTTTAGCGGTCGCGGCACCATCACTGCCTTTTAACGCGACACTCCCGCCTAAACCAGCAACAGGGTTAATGATCAAGCCTAACGTAAATTTTGGAGTTTTAGGGATGCTCATGAAGATAACCTAATTCAGACAAATAACATTGATAAACAAACGCTGTCATAATCAAAGCAGAGTCTTCTTCCATGTGGTCAAACTTTACCCCATGCAAGAAAACGCCTAGCTCTACTTCTTCTACATTTTGCAACTGTACTGCGAGTAACAGCACTTGGTCCAACCCGTTTAGGTCAAAGCGCATCGTCACAAATAGCTCATCACCGACTTGGCCCAAAGGCACTGGCGATTCTAACCCCATTCCTTCGAGCGAAATATCACGTGTATGAACAATGCGAGGCAAACCTAAATGGATACCTTGTTGCTCATCTTGATGATCAACCGACACGGCCATATTGACCGGTATACGCGGATGGTAACGAACCGTATGATGATTAACCACACTAGGATATTCTAAATGCCAATGTGGGTAAGGGTGTACAAATGACTTTATAAGTCGACAACTAAACGCACACATCCGGTTACCCGCCATCATTTTCACCGTAAGACGCTGACCTTCAAGGTTAAGCGAGGCTGCAACTTTAGGCATACTACATATCACGCTCGCGTCCGACTTTACACCGATGTAATTAACCGTAAAGCTTTTGCGGGGGCTCTGGAAGCTCAGAGTCATTTTCACACCCGGCTCGGGGTTTAATTCGGTAAATGATAGTGCTGTTTGACTACTGGATAACTGACGTATCATAGTTTTTATTTGGCCTTACTCTGACGGTACATACGCGCTAACGGGCGAAAGATTAAAACCGAATGCAGACAGCAACTGACGCTTGTAAGGATCAACCACCCCATTCACTGTTAACGTGGAAAACTCACGACGCACTGGATAATTTTTTCGCAGTAGATCAAAACTAGCGGCTTGATTAACCGCTGACAAACTACGTCGAAAACGCCTGTCATCACTGACTACTGAGTAAACAACGGATATGACATCCAACACACTAGCAGACTCCGTAACAGTAACCGAAGAAATAGGGGCTAGGGGAAGAAGCTCACGTAATGGTGGTGGAGCCGCTATACCCAGGAGTTCAGAAAGTCGCTCACGTAACATATAAGTACCTCGCAACTTTCCATCTAAGCTGTATCCGGCAATATGAGGAGAACCCAAGGCTACTTTATCCGCTAAGTCTTTATCTACGCTAGGTTCGTGCTCCCACACATCCAGCGCAACAATTAAGTCGTTACGTTGATCCATGACGCGAGATAGTGCCTGCTCATCAACAACAGGCCCACGGCCGGCGTTGATGAGCACAGCTCCCGGCTTTAACAGTCTAAGTTCCGCTTCACCTAACATGTGATAAGTTGCAAAGCTTCCGACCGTCGTTAATGGGGTGTGCATGCAGACAACGTCACTCTTAGACAGTAACGTATCTAAACGTGTAAAGCCCTCCCCTTCTGCTAGCGCTCTTGGCGGATCACAGACAAGTGTATTTATACCGGCGAGGCTCAATCTTTTCTGTAAACGACCACCAACATTACCGGCACCAATAATGCCTACCGTTAGCCCTCGCAACGGGAAATCCTCTGGTAATAAGTTATGAATGGCGGCCAGCACGTAATCAACAACCGCTTCAGCGTTACACCCTGGTGCATTGAAGAAAGGGATACCTCTATCCAACAAATACGCTTGATCAAGGTGGTCCATTCCAATAGTTGCAGTCCCTACCATCTTTAAGTGTTTAGCACGCGATAGCAGTGCCTCATTGACTTGAGTTACTGATCGAACCAACAACACATCAGCTGTTTCAACATCTTTGGCAGACATGGTACGACCGGCTACCCTTGTCACAGAAAAGCCATTGAACATCGTATCCAATGCTGGCATGTTTTCGTCTGCCACTATTTTTAATGGGTTATTCAATTACTATCTCTCCGGTCTTTACAAATGCGTAGCTTTAAGGCTCAATGGCGCGCCATTATAGTGTGCATTGGCACAACGTTGAACGGTAATCCTTTGTGTTAATTTATTGGCGTAAAAATCAGGAATATCTCGTTATTCGCCTTTATCAAGATCTGGTGGGTGACTGGGTAGTCTCTCAAACAAGAGGCATAGTGCAGTCTACACATAAAGAAGTCTGCACTCATACCGTCATGAATGACTACATGCTGGCACGGAGCCTAGTTATATCACTCAATAAAGAGATGCGTGCCCAAGGCTATAAAAAAACGATCAGCTCTGAAGAGCAACTCGGCTTTCGTTTTGAATAGGAAGCAGTACTAACGCAGCGCCTGCTGATAGCGCTTATGCAGTATTCCCACCCGTTTTACGTACGCTTTAGTCTCGGCATAAGGCGGTACACCATTGTATTTTTTAACAGCTCCCGGTCCAGCGTTATAGGCAGCGGAGGCTCGTTTAATATCACCCGCATATAACGCTAGCAATTCGGCTAGGTATTTCGCACCACCCATAATATTTTCTGATGCATCAAAAGGATTCCCAACCCCTAAATAACGGGCCGTCGCAGGCATAAGCTGCATAAGCCCTTGTGCGCCTTGATGCGATTTAGCTGTCACTTTGAACGAGGACTCGGCATGGATAATGGCCCGTATCAAAGCAGGGTCAACATTATAGGTTTTAGCCGCCGCCGCAACGGATGATGAATAGGCTTTCGTATTAATGGGCGTGTTATACCAGTCCACTGTAGACGAAGGGTTACAGGCATAACATTCATATCGGATAGTTTCGTACTGAATACCTTTTTTCGGCTTTACGTTAGTAATAGTAAGAACACCATTGTCTTGCCGATACTTGTAAATAGATTCAGCCTTTGAAGCATTGGTTTTAATGGGTGTTTTTCGTTGGTTACTTGGGACGTTAGTGTACTCGACAACCCCATCAGCACGCACAATTTTACGTATCTCACCTGCGCTAGCCCAATTGCTCGCCACCATTAAGTGCAATCCTATGACCCCAAACACAAAGGGCGCGGTCAGAATGCCAAGGTTATCCCCAACGCTCCACTTCATCCTTCTTCTAAAGCCCCCATACATTCAATCATTTAC
>CALCCU010000219.1 GCA_937900515.1 uncultured Gammaproteobacteria bacterium
ATATTATTGCCTTTATCATTAAAGAAGGAATGCTATAAAGATATATAAATTAATACGTTAAATATCTTTGTTGAACTGTTATATCTAGTGTGAATGAGTTATGAAAATAAGTGTTTTAGGAAGTGGTTGGTTAGGGTTACCCCTCGCTACAGAGCTAGTTGAACAGGGCCATCATGTCAATCTATCAACGCGATCAGAAAGTCGACTAGTAGAGTTAGATAAAATTTCTGTATCGTCTTTTATTATTGACATTAATGAATTCTCTACTGAGGTGAAGCTGTTTTTAGATGCTGATATTCTCATTATCAACATCACATCAAAAGATATAGGCTCTTATGCAAATCTTATTAAAGAAATAGAAAATTCAGCTGTTAGCAAAGTACTATTTATAAGCTCAACTTCTGTGTATCAAGCAGGTGATTGCAATGTCACTGAAAAAGGTCAGTTCGAGAATCCACAAAGTGTACTTTTTCAAATAGAGCAGCTATTTCGTTCGAATAGTAAATTTAAAACCACTATTCTTCGCCTCAGTGGTTTGGTTGGCTATTCCAGACATCCTGGACGGTTTTTTAAAAATGGCAAACTGGTTCAGCAGCCTGACACACCTGTAAACCTTATTCATCGTGACGACTGCATAGGTATTATCAATAGCATTATTGAACAAGCAGCATGGGGCGAAGTTTTTAATGGCTGTGCTACGACTCACCCTAATAAGCGAGCGTTTTATAGCCATGCTCGTAGTTTATTAAATCTTCCAGCGCCAGAGTTTAATGAGGCAACAGCAAATCAAGTTGGTAAAGTTGTAAGCAATGACAAGGTTATAAAGCAATTAGCTTATGAATTTCTTTACCCTGATGTCATGTCTATTAAGTTTGACGCTTAGGACTTTAATCATGAGACCTTACGTTGTGAGCTTATTTTGGCGATAGAAGACTTACGTGAGTTTTATTAGTAAGAATGGATTGTTAAGCAATAAATGTTAGAAGACAACATTATTCATGAACTTCTTTTACCAATAATAATTTGATGTCATCAAAAGCTGTTTGTAAATCGGCTAATCCGTCTCTTGCAAGTTTAATATTACCTTCTTCATATTTTTGTCGTAAATTTTCAGCTATCACGTGGAGTTTTTCATGTTTAGCATCTAGGTCAACTAACCATTGCTGTTCAAATAGCTGCGTCTGTAGAGAGCGCTTAAACCAGTTGCTGTAGTGGCTATGTTGACGATTCATAATAGGCCAGTGCTGAATAGCTGAAGGCGACGACTGGATATTAGTGATAAATGTGTTTTTCCATTCGCTTATTATAAGCTTACACAATTTAATTCTATTTTCTTTGGCTGTGTATGTTTGACTCGCACAACGGATCCATTCTTGATTAGGAGTGTAGTGCATATGCCAGTCATAAAATGCAGGTGCAGGCATTGGTTTCGCAATACCATAACCCTGTGCATTCTCACAGCCAGTAATAAGTAACATAAGTCCATGAGCGGTTGTTTCAACACCTTCAGCGATAACATCACAATTGAATGAATCAGCTAAGCCGATAACTCCATCAACAATAGCGTAATCACTTGGATCTTCTAACATGTCTCGTGTAAATGTCTGATCAATTTTAATCACTTTAACGGGTAGGTTTCTCAGGTGAGCTAAAGAAGAGTAGCCCGTACCAAAATCATCTAAGGCCATTTGAATATTCAGCGAATCTCGGCATTCAGTGATAATTTTCCCCACTTCAATGTGGTCACCTAACTCATTACTTTCAACTATCTCCAGTTGTAATAAATTAGTATTCACATCTGGGTATTTGGCTAAAACCATAGCCAGCATGTTTACAAAGCCATCTGATTGTAAATGATAAGAGGTTATGTTCACGCTGAGTTCAAGCTTAATGCCTTGCTTTTGCCATGCATCTAATTGGAGTACTCCTTGTTCAATAACCCAGTTACCTATTTCACAATCCAACTTGGTTCCACTAATGAGCGGTATAAATTCTAGCGGTGGAATTAACCCTTTGGTCGGGTGGTTCCATCTAATCAATCCCTCAGCACCAAAGACCTTTCCAGTCCGCATATTTACTTTTGGTTGGTAGTATAAGCTCATTTCACCGTTGTGAAGTGCATGCTTTATTTCCGCGAAACGCTGCTTGTTCTTAGCTTTTGATTTTAGATGCTTTGCTTGAGTTAATATTAATTTATGTGCATGTTTCAGGTCATCAGTTTTCTTTTCGACCAGATCAACTACCTGCTTATGGCGTTTCACTGATAAGTGCACAATATAACTAAGCAATAAGGTAATGATAATACCTATGATAAGGACCAATTCACTTAGATAACTATAAGAATAAAATAGCTTAATTGTTGAGGATGAATGAACTTCTAAATTACTATTCGCTACTTCTACTTCTTCTAAAGCTCTTAGCTGACCAAAACTGCTTGAGCTTTCAGCTAGTGATTTGATTAGATCTGGGTTGAAAACGGCTAATACTTGTCCATTATTGCTTATTGATAAAGCTACTGGTCTTGCGGAAGGTAATGGCGCTATGGCATTTACGATCAGATGATAGGGATCAAGATTCATTACAAGAAAGCCTAGCGGAGTATTTTTCTTTCCAGAAAATATAGGGAGTGAAAAAGTTATAGTACTGTTTTCTAGTTTTTCGTTTGAGACGTTCATTGATATTGAATTAACATTATCGTTAGCAATGATACTGTTCACTAGACTCTTAACATCAATCATTGGCGTATTCACGAAACCGTATGAATAGTGATATTTAAGGGCGTATTGCTCACTGGAATTTCTGTCTAAATCAGAATTTGAAGACGCCTCGTACCAAGAAAGAGATGATACCTCAGGAGTGCTTTTAGTCAGTACATTTGAAAAGTTAGAAAAATCCTGCTCTGTGACATCATCTGATGAGTCAAAAAACGCTTTTAATGCAAGTAGGATACCTTGTGTATTTTGGAGTTTTTCTTTTATTGCGCCGATACGTGTAATGGAAACTGACTTGAACCCTTGTTCTGCATCTTTTAAGGCTAAATTTTCGCTGAAAGAGTAACAGAAATAAGTAGCTATACATCCAATTATAAAGGTGCTTGCTACTAAAAATACATTTAAGCGTCTCATCTATGAACTAACTCCATGCGTACTTAGTATTAAGAACTATAACTCAGTTTTCTATGGGAGTCATGCTAATTAACTTCACCTGTGATTAGCTTTATAACTAAAATATTAAATTTAAGTTATATGATGATTCAGGATGGATAAATGAACGTATAAATATACGTTATTAAGCCTAGAATTA
>CALCCU010000220.1 GCA_937900515.1 uncultured Gammaproteobacteria bacterium
CTGGCTGAAGACTCATCAAATGGCGCCATTGAATTATTAGGTCGACAGGATAAATCTGCTTCGCCTTGGGAAACCGAGGTATAACTAAGACCCGCAAACACGAGTACAGAGCCCAACACAAAATAACGAGGCAAAAAAGTAGACCGCACGTAGCTCATTCCATGTCAAAAAAATACAGAAAAAAGTAAATCAAATGTGAACACATAGTACCTAAGTAACTGAGTTTATAACATAAAGCCAACCTTACAAGTAGACTTTATAAAAACAATCACTCAAAACGTGCTCCTATAAATTAGTCAATGCAAGGTATTTACACCATTACACAAGTACACTAGGTATTTAATGACCGAGCTCGCCCCTTCCAACTCAACAATAAATCAAAGAACCGCTTCCATGTTCGCTTACGTCGCTCTGTTAAAAAGCCCAATGCAAATACAGTGATTATTACGAGCCCTATCACTGTTAAATAAAAGCGCGATGAGTCTGGGTTCCCATTAATCACGGCGCCATAAAACTGCAAGAGCGGTTGATGCGAGAGATACAATATAAAAGTAAAGCCCGATACATAACGTATACACTGACTCACCGCTTGCGGCATATGAGGACACAGCCCAGAAAGACGGCGAAACGCAATAAAATTAATAGCAATGATGGGAACTAGCAGGTAATCACTCAAAAAATATTTGGAGAAAGTAAGCTGCTCATAGAGATAGCCCCCTCCCCACACTTTTAATAAATCGGCCAAAGCATATTGCACTCCATACTCATGGAAACCATAAAAAGCGACAAAACTCATCAACCACAAAACACATGCTTTAAATACACTTAGGTTGTATGTTATTTGCCACTTATAAATAGCGACACCTACTAACCACAATGGAAAGAGCAATAAAATTTTTGGCCCTAGAAGAAGCGCTATACTCACGATAGCAACCCAACGTTTCCAACCTCTCATGAATATATAAGCCGCATAAATAACGTAATACCAAACCTCATAACATAATGACCAGTATGGGACGTTAGAAAAACTCATAATGGAAACGAACCAAACTTCGTTCAAAAACAAAAGGCTTGAAAAAATGCGTACATACCACAGATCATGTGTTGTTTTATCCTCATAGAACACAGGATTTATAGACTCGCCCCAGACATCCAAAAGCGGCGTCATTAACAACACTGGAATAGCTACCGAGTAAATACGAGACAACCTATTCACTGCATAACTTTTGGCATCAGCCTCTTTGACATCCCTCACGTACGCAATAACAAAGCCAGAGAGCACAAAAAAGATAATAACAGCAGAATGGCCGTAACCACCCAAAGGCACTTGATCAGTAATTAATTCACGCCAGTTAGAGTGATATAACAGCACTAGCACCGCCGCCAAAAACCGAACTACATCCAAATAAAGTGAAAAGGTTTGATTTGGCATATCACCGTTCCATGATGAGTAACAAGGCTAACAGAACTTAATCAGCGTTATTTGTTTTGATACAACGAAAAAGAAAATTCAATTTGATCTAACATCCACTCGATTTCTGACAACCGTAACGACTGATGACAGGGAAACTGAATAACATGTTCGGACAACTCAACACTATTAGCGCAAACTTCAGAGGTAATTGCCGGGTCAAGCAATTCACCAAATCGCCAAATCGGTACACCAGCCATTTTCATATGATGGAAAACCTCATGTAGGTTTTCTACATAGAGAGGGTAAACTAAAGGAACAGTCCCTTCGGGCAGCGCTTTATAAAAAGGCCTAGCTCCGGGCAGCTTACGTAAACGGGCATCAATAATCGCATAATGACTTTGCCTTACTGCAATTATTTGCTCGAAGTTTGCGTATTCAATAACCTTTTTAGACGCGCTCGACATCACCTTATGAATCCACTGGCTTTCTAAACCGAAGCCCCCCTCTGATGACGAAGGGGGTGCAAACTGCTGTTTACGATTTGGACTCATTAACCGTTTAGCACTCTTCCATAATACTTCTTTGCCCAATATTGCTAAATTAGCAGCGCGCCCCAAGAGACCGAAGGGTTTATAACCAATCGCTTTTTCCGTGATATTAAAAAAGCTTTGTAACTGGAATGACTTAGCATGTGGCTTCAACGAGATATTAGATAAATCTCTGCTAGCTGACGCCAACACACCGCCGTCAAAGTTTGGAAAAAACTTCATGCTGCTAGCAATCGCATAATCTCCAACGGCACCTGCAGGCGAACCATTTCGACGACCAAAAAAAGCATGCGCACAATCTTCAACCAACACCAAGCCATGAAGATCGCACATCGCACGAATAGGTGCTAAATCTTGGAGTACGCCAAAATAATGTGTCACTAACACCGCTTTGGTTTTTGCTGAAAGCTTACTTTCCAAATCGGCCAGATCCACTTGAGCGTCAGGCAATATCCGATAGAAAATAGGGCTCGCCTGACGCCAATGAACGGGGGAAATCATAGACTCACAATGGAAAGCTGGAACCAACACTTCGTCACCCGCAACAACTCCAGCATCTTCAAGCGCTATAGCAATGGCCGCCCGACCACTGGTCACCAGGCGCTTGTTAGGCACTGACAAAATAGAATCTACCTGCCGGGTAGCACCATCTCGACTAAAAGCCTTCTCACTTAAAATAGGAGATAACGGTATCTT
>CALCCU010000221.1 GCA_937900515.1 uncultured Gammaproteobacteria bacterium
CTACCTAAGTAACTAAACAGTAAAATTAATATGAACATTGCGGTACCAACACCCAAGCTAAACTGGGCCGCTCTCCACCCTTGCCCATTCACACCAGCAAACAGCGCTAACATATTAACAGGCCCTGGGGTGTACATAACGCCAAAGGCAAAAACAAGAATATCGAGCATACGAATCCCTCAAGAGGTATTTGATATCAGTAACGTTTAGCCGAGGTAGAAAAACTAGCGGTGGATCAAGCTACGCTGAAATTGGTAAGGCGTCATGCCGAAGGCAGGCTTAAAGCGCCGATTCAGATGGCTCAAATCAGTAAAGCCAAACGCAAAGACAACATCCGCTAACGGTAAACCGCCTTGGAGCGATTCACGGACTCGATTAATTCGATAATTCAGCCAATATTGATGCGGAGTCATGCCAAAGTAATCTTTAAAACGGCGCAAGAAGTGATATTTAGACATGTGTACTTCGCGGCTAAGCGCATCCAACGATACCTCCTCACAGACATGAGCATGCAGGTATGCCCTCGCACGCTCTAGCACCGGATCTTTATGGCGATAGGTAATCGAAGCATCTACACCTTGCTGTCGTGCCAGCAGCTCAGCAAACTCAAACAATGCCGATGAATACGCCAGCGCCGATGTACCCTCAGATTCAACCAAGCAAGATAGCCGCAAAATATGATTTTTTACTGTGTTATTGGTTTGAACAGCTGATTGGACACGGAAGCCATCGGCATGCACAACACCCACGCTTTTCAACATCGAGGTCAGCTGATCCGGATGGATATACAGCATTTTATAATGCAAAGGTGCATCACCGCCCGAGTGCCCATCATGGACATCCCCGGGATTAAACATAATGACATCACCGGGGTGGCTCTTATGATGCTCACCCAACGCAAAAAAATCCTGACGACCAGACAGCGTTACGCCAAACGAAAACTCCTCATGCGCATGCTTAGCATAAGAAAAATCATGCATAGACGCATCGAGCAACATGATCTCTTTGAGTACGTCGCTCTTAGCAAATTGGAAATGGTTGTCGTGAGGCATTGAACTAATCCGTCGTATTAGCGAGTCATATCATTATGCATACTAGCCTATCGAAGAAAGCACACGAAAGATTGGACAAAATTGCTCGATCATTTGCCTACCCAACCTCGCCTCGTCTATGAATATCGGCGCGTTAAATTTAGGTAATACCTAGGAGCCCCATTAGGTGGGGCCGTTATTCATTTAGGGCTTGGCTCACCTGCCGTGTCACTGGCTGGCGCTGGCGCATCCGCAGCAGGATTGATGTTAGTTTACCTACTCAGGCAGGGACGTAAGGAAAACAACGTTTTGGTATAAGGACCAAGCGGTTAGCGTTCTGGCAGCCATAATGCTAACCGCTAGTTAAGAGGGAACACAATAATTTTCCGCTAATAAACTGCTGAACTACATCGTAATAACCCCACGGCCAATTGACTTGATCGGACCTGTTGGTAAGCCTGTTGGTGAACCAGTCTCTTGCTCAAGTGTTAACTCAAATAATTGATTCTCAGTAAGTGGAGGTAATTGATCAATCGCTACACTGATCGACTCCCCTTTCTTAACTAAACCAAGCGAAACCGGAGTATCCCAGCCTTCTGCTTTCGTCCAAAACTGTAATGCTTTACCTTCAGGTATTTCAATAACGCCTAAAGGGACTAACCGCATTTCATTAGCTTGGTTAGTCTGTATAACCCAGCCCGGCTTTTTATCCTCTGGTGCTACTAATACAGCAATATAGGCTGGATCGGCCACGGTAGGCTGAACATGCTGCGACTGCAACCCCACCGCAACCGCTAATACTAAGCAAGCGGCTGAAAACCCTCGCCACAGAGCTAGGCTATTCCAGAACGACCAAAAACCAGTGGATGATTGCTTTACAGCTCTTTCCGGTTGAGTATCGAGGGCATCTACACTGCGCTTAACCCGGGAAGCCAATGTTAATGGTGCTGGCACCTCTTCTAATTGATCAGTAATAGCCAAAAAATGCTCTTGCCAGTCATTTACTGCCTTTTGAAGCGCAGGCTTTTTAGATAATTCTACCTCAAAATCGCGACGCTCCTGCTCGCTCATCGCACCCAGTACATATTGACCGGCTAATGAACTATCCGTGTCTGGAGGGGTATTACCTGAATGAGAATCTTGATTCATTGTAAACACTCCTTTAAAGCGTGCAGACTACGTTTAATCCAAGACTTGACCGTGCCTAACGGCTTATCGAGTAAAGTCGCGATCTCATCCTGCGTATACCCATCGACATAAGCATGTAAAATACATAACTTACGCTCATACTCTAGGTGATCTATGCATCCGTAAATCGCAGAGTGCGTTCGGCTTTCGGCCGCCAACTCAGAAAAATCATCCGGCTTATGTTCACTTTCTAATGTTTGGCTATCACATAAATCGAGTAGAAACTCAGGTTCGGCCAACACTTGACGATGGCTGTATTTAAGGGAATTTAAGGCCAAATTACGGGTCAGCGTGTAAATCCAACCACGACCAGAACCTAAATCAACACTATAACTGGCAGCGTTCTTCCAAATTTTAATAAACGCATCGTGAACAACATCTTCAGCTAACGCACGGTTCTTCAAAATGCGCATCACGACGGTGAGCAATCTTGACGACTCTTGTTCATATAGCTGCATTAAAGCCCGCTTATTTCCGGCGGCGCAGCTGTTAAGCGCATCTTCGTAATCGAAAGGTGTTGGTGTCACGCCTAAAGCTCCCTAATGAAAAGCCCAGTGTACAAAACTGGGCTTGGTAAATCATTAAAGATAATATTCAACAAGTCAAACAGATAAGGCGCTGCCCTGTTACTTCATCAT
>CALCCU010000222.1 GCA_937900515.1 uncultured Gammaproteobacteria bacterium
CATTAACGCCCAATCGACGACTTCATTGTCCCCTTGAATATGACCAATAAAAGGTTTTTCAGGCACACAAGGTTGATCCGTCATCATTGATGATAAATAACTATTTAAGCCATCTTCATAACACCAACTATCAACGAGCTTGTCGCTACCAGATAAATCAGTAAAGGTAACGACTAAGCCTGGGCATAATACTGCCTTAGCTCTTAATACATGTCGCATGCGAGACACTAAGAACTTAGGCGCGTCAAAATAAGATTCTTCAGGCCAGAAACGAACCGTTGTTCCCGTATTCCGTTTTCCAACCGTACCTATTTCGGTTAAGTCACTGGTTTTTTCACCATTCTGGAAAGCAATGGCATACTCTTTGGAATCACGACGAATTTTAACTTCCACTCGTGATGACAAGGCATTAACAACAGAAATACCGACGCCATGTAAACCACCAGAAAATTGATAATTCTTATTAGAAAATTTACCACCAGCATGAAGGCGAGTCATAATCACTTCTACCCCAGGCACTCCTTCCTCAGGGTGGATATCGACAGGCATGCCTCGACCATCATCAATGACTTCTAAAGAATTATCTGCATGTAAAATAACCTGAACCTGTCTTGCATGACCTGCGACAGCTTCATCAATACTATTATCGATAACCTCTTGTGCCAAGTGGTTCGGGCGCGCGGTATCTGTATACATGCCTGGACGCTTTTGAACAGGTTCAAGTCCAGTTAAAACCTCAATTGCCGAGGCATCGTATGCATTTGTCATAATAATACTTCTTCGCTAATTTTTGTCCGCAAGAGTATCAGGATAAAAGCACTAGGCACAAGCGGTTATCAAAACTTAGATTTAAGTTGCTCATTAGTAAGTACCTCATTCGTACTTTCAATTAAAAAACATCAAAGAACCAAAGACTAAATAGCCGTGTTCTATCCCACTGAGTATTAAAAGGATTAGTATTACACTAAATGGAAATACTCTTATAAATTTATGAATTTATTGAAATTAAATGAATTAACCCTAGACTTTCACTTAACAATTAAATAGAATCACACCCAGAAATGTGAACTAGATCTCAAAAACTAGATAATAGTTCACAATGCGACATTCAAATAACGATTGCCAAACTTGGTATAAGTTAAGTACGGAAACTACAAGCCATAAGCATTACGTTAGCTGGGTGGCTTAATCATTAAGGAAAAAAAATGAATACAATTAAGATAGCAGCCATAATATGTAGCTTATTGGTAGGTTTTACAGGAACGGCATCAGCTGGTAGTAAGCACCACCACCATAGTAGTGGTTGTGGCACTACACCAAGTAATCCAATCTGTACCAATTCTACAGATTACTCTGAGTCATTTTATACAGACGACATTACATATAATGCATATTGGAATAAGTCATACGGCAGCTTTGATGCTATTGACGTCCCAACTTTAAAAATTGAATCTGCTGTATTGACTGTTAATACTAGCGCTAATGGATGGTTCGATAATTTTTACCTTAAGTCTAGTACTGGTTACTTCGGAAAAATTGGACATCTTAATGGTGGAACTCAATCATTCACTTTAGATTCAAAATGGTTTAACGAAGTCATGAGCGGCTTGTCATTCAAAGCATGGTTTAGCCTTGATCATGAATTTCTAAACTGGGCTTCATTAGATGTGAAAGGTGAGTACTGCCCACCAAGTGCTGTGCCAGTTCCAGCTTCAATATTACTATTTGGCCCAGCCCTAATAGGCTTTACCGCACTTCGTAGACGTGCAAAAAAATCTTAATATCAACGTTTGATTCCACTTCATTCAAAAGCCGTACTAACGTAAGTTAGTGCGGCTTTTTTGTTCAACAGTAATTGCCAGCAATTTATTTGATTGACCGAATACTAAATATACTCACCTAGGTATTAACAGCCCACCACAAAGCAATCATCTCACTATTACATTAAAACAACACAGTACTTGATATTTTCCCCCTGCTTATAACCTTACCTTTATTTGTTGACACAACTCCCAAATAAAGAAATAATTAGAGTATTATAAAATTCTAATATAGAAAGAGTTCACAATGAATATCGATAAAATAATTTTTGCATTCGCTGGAAGTTTAATTCTATTGAGCCTCATACTATCTCAATTTCATAATCCTAATTG
>CALCCU010000223.1 GCA_937900515.1 uncultured Gammaproteobacteria bacterium
CCCTATGATGACGGTGAGCTCAGCCGAAACCTACTTTGCCAATCCGATGCAAAAAAATGCTGATGGTAGTGATGAAGCAGCCAGTTTATTTAGTCCGTTCTGGGATGCTCGCTTGAGAGAACCGAGTGCCGTGAATATGTTGATCGCAACAGGCGAACTACCATGGAGTGAAATCTTTGACGGCCTATCTGACAATGCTTCGGCAAATGACATTGTGCAGTGGGTATTGGGTGGTATTGCTGATAAGATTGTGGATGTAGGTGTCGAAACACTCACCGATAAGATTGATCCTCCTTTTGATTCACTGGTTGAACCTGTTTTGACTGATGTTGCTGGCCAAGCAACGGATACGGCATTAGGTCAATTACCTGATCTAGATGAGTATATGCCATGACAGTAACTGGATTCATTGATCAAAAAGGGCAAGCAATGACAGAGTTTGTTGTTGCTGTCAGCTATGTGTTTTTAGGTTTGTTTGTCATTGTGCCAATGTTTGGTAAATTAATGGATCTGCAATATCAAAATCAGCAAGCCTCACGTTATGTAGCATGGGAACGTACAGTATGGTTTGACCCAAGTGAGCCAATTGGATTGAGTAATCATGGTGGCGCGCCTTCAGAAACAGTCCAGAGTGCTGCTTATTGGGAAAGCATTGCAACACGTAATGATAGTGAAATAGTCAGTACGATGGAGAATCGTTTCTTTTATGGCGCTGGTCCTGGCAATTTGAAGCCGATTACTGATGATGATGCTAAGGCAATAGAAGGTGAGCTCAGCCCAATATGGGATTATGTGCAGACCAAAGATACGATGTATGGTGGCACAACCGTTGGAACTGAGGATGACCCAGAATCAGATTCCTATAAAGCGGAAGAGACCCCCAGCATTGCCTATGACGTGATTAACTTTATTGGTGATGGACTTGAGACTATTTCTACTCCGATTAGAGTTTTCACCAGTGCGGTAGGCGTTGATAATGAAGGTTTAATGAATTTTGACTATAAAACTCGTAATTACTTCAGACCGGTTGTGACTACCCAAGTGAATAAGGGAAATAGTAAAGGCGGGGGAACTGGGGTATGGGACCGTCAGGAAAATGGCAGCATGGGGTCAGGCATTGAAGATGTTCTTTTTAGTACTGGCTGGGATGGAAAGCTGAGCTCACGTAGTGCAATTTTAGCCGATGGCTGGAATACTCAGAGTTTGAAACATTACCAACAACAAGCAGATGATTTTGTGCCATCGACAATATTTGATAACGATATCTTTGATGCTGTTATTACTGTAGCCAGTATTATGGAAGGTGGCCCGAGTAATAGCGCGGTTAATAAATTGGATTTTGGCGCGGTTGGGATTGAACCTATGCCAGCTAAACCAGAATCAGAAGGTGGAGGCCCAATGGAAGTAACTGAAGGTGGTGGTTTATTTGGAGGTTTTTATTTCTATGATGAATAAAAAGCTTTCAATAGTGATGGCTATGGGTTTATTCACAAGTCTTTCTGTCACGGCAAACTGCGATTTTACCGACTTTCCAGTTATGGATGAAATGACTATTCAGACTGTAATGGATAACGCTAACTACAATAATCGCCCAATGATGGTGAGAAACTTTATTGCTGATGTCAGTTATCAAGCGATAGTGGAACATTACCATAAGATTTGGGATGGCCGCTACGATGACACCGCATTTGGTATTTGGCACCAAGTTACCACTATGACGGATGATTGTATGATGACCGTGCAGATTGCGGCTCAATCAAGCTCGCCGACAGCAGGTCGATTAGTGATCAGTAATCCACCGACTGCTGCTGCAAATGAAACACTTGGCGAAGATATTTTAATGCCTGCCGATAGTGAAGTTGTCTCAGATCTTGTCACTGAAGATGGCCCTAAGAAAGGGCGAGTAACCATGATTGCAACGGCGGGCAGCACTAGTGAAATAGCTCAGTTTTATTTAAGTGAAATGCTCAATGATGGCTGGCAATTAGATAGGCAATTTGTCGAAGCTGATTCACGTGTACTTGCATTTCGAGATGGCCTTAATACCAGTAATATTTTGATTATTCCGGCTGGTGACATCACTCAAGTTCTTATTAATGAAGAGAAAATAAAATGAGACGATGGCAGACTGGACAATCGATGGTGGAGTATGTGATTGTCTGTGCGGGCTTGATGTCAACCTTATATATTGCAGGGAATATACCTTGTGAAGATAACGGACGAACAACAATGTGTGTAGCCCAATTGCTTGGGGTAATGCACGATAGCTACGATGGTTATTCAAGCTCTATGTCTGCAGTACAAAAATATGGTGACTTTACTGCCAAGGGTACTCCAACTGATGGTTATGGCTCTGGAACTGGGGGAGGAAATAATTCTGGAGGAGGAGCAGCGAATGGCCTTAACCCGGATGGTTTAACCGAAGTGAGTCAAGTCAATACGCCCGATGGATTGGCAACATATGGACGTTTACTACCAGATGGTTCTGTGGTCAACTCAAATGGTGACGTTATTGGCTTCTATTCTGATAGTGATGGCATTCTTACTTTAAATAGTGGCTCACAAGTTGCGGTGAATATTAATCCAGTGGTACAAGATGAAGCAGGTAATATTCTGCATTTGCGTGCCGTAACATCATGTACCCCCTCAATTGTTCCTGCATTTCCTAAACCTGTATACAGCTGGGGCTACTTGAGTAAAGCCAGTGGTAAATTCTTTAACAGTGCCAATCACTTTGCCATTTGCATCAA
>CALCCU010000224.1 GCA_937900515.1 uncultured Gammaproteobacteria bacterium
GTTCGAAAATATAGTGACTATTTTAATTAGTCATAAATAATTCAGCTAATTTCATATCAAAGTGTTTTATCTGAATCTTTTGTTAGAGTTTAAAAGCTCTCTCATTCAACCTGAACTATATTTTTTATGCAGTAGATCTGACATTAATAGAATAAAAAATACAGATAATGTCTATTTGGAGGGCGGCTCTCATTTCAAATGTTCGATAATGTTTTGATAGAGCAGGAAACATTATCAATTATTTTTACTTGTAAAACAAATGATGGCAATAAACGTTTAATGAGAAAAAAATGATTAATCTTCATATGCAATGGTAAGCCGCTCTTAGATATTGCCTAGATAGCTTCGTTTGATTATTGCCATAAAATAAGCGGGACATATCAAATATGAAATCGTCTGTACGATTTATAGAGACAATAATGGGCTGGCTAGGTAAATGCATGCTATTTTATAGCTTAATTAATCGTGAAATAAGTACTATTTATTTTTGTCTAAAAGAATAAAAGCTGTGGTATTAATTCAGGAGATGCTATGAAAACTGACATTGAAAAAACCATTATTTTATTAGTCAGGCAAAGGCTGAAAGCGCTAAGAGTGGCATTAGCGGGACGCCATGCTAATTTGAATGATGCACAAAATGCCTTTCACCAACTCACCGGTTTATCCAGTTTACGCTTTGTTCAGCATAATGGGCTGAGTGAAGCAACGATTCACGAACTGATCATTATTGATCACCTTGCACTTTTAGGGGTGCAAAGTGCCCACCCAGAGATGGTCGAAAAGTTATCTAAAGAATCACAAGAGCTTGCTATTTATCTTGATATGTCTGCTCGAGATTTATTAGACCTTTTATTTAAACAAGGTCATCGATTTCACAATCAAGAAGCTATTTCAGTAGCAATGCATAGAGGTTTAATTGAGGATGTTATGCATGAATCGGTGGCTTATTCACGCTTGGAAATTCGTGAGAAGAGACAGCAAGAAAGGCTGGTTCAATAATAATAAGTTGAGCTGTCACTATAGGAAGATTAACTTCATATAGTAAATTAGGTCTTATCTATAAGATACTATTTACTAAGGTTAAATTAAATATAATTTCTATCTGTGATGCTGAGCCAGAAGCATTCTGAGTCTTAAAGTATTTCTTAGATATACTTAAATGTGAGTCAGGTTATATTGATGAAATTTAACACGCTTATACATCGATGAATTTGGAAAAACATAAATGCCAAGGGGCATCATTAACTTACAAGTCCGTCCTAGAGTCTGAGAGGAAATCAAGCACTGTCTGGTTTAGTTCGCGTTGATTCCCCTCACAATCTTTCATCTATTGCAGTGCGATAGCCGCCATTTTCATCGTGCTTTCATAGGATGCTGAACCAGCAATAAATAAACCGTTATGGCAGAACATCGCATCATCAATTCCTGTTACGTCTTGAAGGGCTTCATCTGATAAACCTGCCCATAGTTTAGGGAGTGGTTTTCTATCCTCAAATGACCCTAGTTCAACCGGCACGGTTTGAATTCTCCAATGGCCCGACTGAGAGGGGTAAACCACATATAAAGCCTGATCAGATAATGTGTGAACAGTTCTTTTCCAAGGCGTATATTTTTCTAACACGATGACTCTAGGATCTTCTGCATTATCAATCGCTTTTGCTACAATTGATTTTGCACTAATACCGCCGTTTGCTGAGGCAATGAAACGTGTTAAAACGCGTGAAGCAAAATCTACTGCTTCATCAAAACAACTATCAACATGCGTATCTTCTTGCCATGTTGGGTTAAACATAGAAATAGTTTGGCTAAGGCTAATACCCTGAGCAACACCTTCTACGTGACCGCAATCAATGGCATCAATTGTTGATACAAGTCCAGAATCAACCGCATTAGCAACATCTTGATCTCCTTGGCATATTTCGACCCCATACTTTTGCCAAATCAAACCAAATGATGAATAGGGAATACCATTTTCACGTTCACCAGCCCCTCCACGTTGATGATGATCAAAACGCCCTGTATCAGCATCATACTCACCACCGACATCGATAACGATGTCCGCTTTACTAATAAGTGCTAAATCACGGGTGCGGATGAGCTCAAAGTCAGGGTAAATGCATTTTAGTGCAGCGATGCTGAATACATCATCGGCATGAAAATTACCGTTATGCGTTGCTATGGTTATTTTATTCATTGGTTCGGTATTACTTTATATAAAAGGTAAGAGGGCGTTGCTTGCCTATTGTTACCATTTTAAATAGCTAATAAGCAAAAGTTACGATGATCTTATACGAAGACAGCTAATAAGATAAGGGCTATTCAATTACAAAGAAAGTTTAATGTAATTTGAGTTGATTAGCGTACGGATGCTATGCGTTATAAATCAAGCGCAACAGTTTATTTAACTGATAGTTACACAAGAGAAAAATGTTTTAGGGGATAAATATGTTCGAATGTAAAACCAACTTATCTGTAAGTTACAAATAAGTTGGCAACGTAGAAAATGGTTTAAATATAAAAAGCTTCAACAGTGCCTTTTAGTTTGATCATGAGCGGTTGGCCCCGACGGTCTAATGCCTTAGTTGAGGCAACTTTTACCCAAGCTTCACTAATGCAATACTCCTCGACATCGGTACGCTCTTTTCCGTTCAGACGAATACCAATATTATGTTCGAAAACCTCTGCCACATGATGACGACTACTAGGATTAATTGAAAGCCGATCTGGTAAAGGGGGAAGTGATGGAGTCTCGCTCATGTTCGTGACCTAAAGTAAGTATTAAAGTGCCTTATTCTAGACAATATAGCTCTTGTTCTCAATAATTTCAGTGGAGTTTAGTATGTTATTTAGAGACTTGTTAATTAAAGCTATAGCGAAAGCTTTGTTTGCATCAGTACAGAACCATTAGTTCTATTCCTATGGGGTTCTATTCAGAAAAGTTCGAACAAGCAAAACTTTGCAAAATATCAAGTTGTCTATCCCTTTCTCCTTGATAATATGGCTTAGTTTATAGCCCCAATAAAATCGGTAAATGGTGTAAATAAAATTATACACTTTTTCTTGAAATGGCTTACTTTTGGCGGCGGTAAAATGGGTGAAGGTGGGGGGGATTCCTTCTGAACGGAAAAGAGCGTACCGATGTCGAGGA
>CALCCU010000225.1 GCA_937900515.1 uncultured Gammaproteobacteria bacterium
ATTAAGTATTAAATTAGAAAATGACCCAAAATTGGATAAGACGTCAGTGATGTTGAAAAAGCATTGCCTTTACGGCCTTTTCCTAAGGATATGGAGCAAGAATAACTATTTCTCCGTACCGCCATTGAATTCAAACTGAATGATAAGCGCTGATCATTTGAATATTAACTTCAAATAACTTTAGGAGAACAAAATGACTGCACAACAGAGTAACTTACTCGCAGTAAATAAAGATACAAAAACACATGAACGACTGAGAACAGGAGATCGCAATCACTCTCTTTCAATGTCTAGCACCTTAGCATTCGCACTTTCTGCAGCAATGATGAATGGTGTTCATGCAGAAGAAGTAACTAATATTGATACATTAGTTATTGAAGAGTCAGCAATTGCAGCAGATGCAAATCCTTATGCGGAAGCAACAGCACCCTATAAAGCTAAACGATTGTCTGATTCAAAACATACACGTGATATTGCTGATACACCGCAAACAATGACGGTGTTGACCAAAGACGCGATTGAAGATTCTGGAAAAACAGAATTGAAAGATATTCTAAGTGCTCAGCCAGGTATCACATTGGGTACAGGTGAAGGTGGTAACTCTTTTGGTGATCGTTATATTATTCGAGGTTATGAAGCGCGTAGTGATGTATTTACAGATGGTTTACGTGAACCAGGTTTGATTACTCGTGAAACATTTGCTGTTGAGCAAGTTGAAATCAGTAAGGGACCAAGTTCAACATTCGCTGGTCGAGGTTCAACGGGTGGTTCAGTCAATGTAGTCACTAAGAAAGCAACATTAGATGATGATTTCACAACCCTAACAGCAGGCGCAGGTACTGACTCATATGGACGAGTGAGTATTGATACCAATAAAGTTGTTACGGATAAATTTGCAGTTCGCTTAAATGCTTTATATAGCGATGCTGATATTCCAAGTCGTGATCCTGCAAAAGAACAACGACAAGGTGCATTAATTTCTGGTGTATATGAAGCTAGTGACGATTTAACCGTTTCTGCTGACTACTACTACTTTGAAAGTGATGATCGAACGGATCCAGGTGTACAGTTAGACCGAGCTACAGGTGTGATTGATAAAGATATCAAATATATTGGCCAAAGTGGTTTAGATTTTCAAGAAACAGGTGCTGACATCTTTACAGTTAAGTTTGATGCCAGATTGTCAGATAATTTACGTTTAGAGAATACTTCTCGTCTGGGACAAACGGAAAATGCATTTATAATCTCGGGCTATAACAGTCGATTTGATGCTGGTATTCGTCCATTTAATGCATGGCAAGAAAATGACTATATTGGTAACCAAACCAATTTATTCTTTGATACTGAAATTGGGAGTACGAAACACACTTTTATAACAGGTATTGAATATGCCAAAGAGTCGGTAAAAGCCGGTAACTATAGCATTGCCACTGATGGCAGCGTACCAATGATTGATCCCTATAATCCTGATAATTCTAGTTGGACAGGAACGATCGCTAAGCAAGATAGAAGTGACTTAGATTTAGAGACTATTTCTGTTTATTTAATGGATACTGTGACATTCAATGAAGAATGGGAAGTCTTCGGTGGTGTCCGTTATGATTATTTCGATTATGAGTTAGCTACAAATGCTTACCAAGGCCGGTCAGGATTGGTTGATGCGGAGAGCTATGGGTACAGTGATGGGTTCGTTAATGGTCACTTAGGCGTAGTTTTCTCACCATGGGAAAATGGTAATATTTATGCAAGCTGGAGCACGTCATCCAATATTAATGGTGGTGAGGCTGATGCAGGAACCAACTGTGGTTATGGTGGGTTATGTACGGACTCAAATGGTAACTATAATGCTGAACCAGAAGAATCAGTCAATATAGAAATTGGTACTAAATGGAACTTGTATGATGATAATTTATTGTTAACAGCTGCATTATTCCAAACGACTAAAGATCAGGTAATTGAAGGTGGTGTTGATTCTTATGCTTCAGGAGGCTCATTGAATACAGGTAAGAATCGAGTCAGAGGTATTGAGCTAGGGTTATCAGGAAATATCACACCTAAATTAAGTGGACAAATGGGTATGGCGGTGATGAATTCTGAAACGCTAGCATCTTATTTTGATGGTACTAAAGCGGTGAGCGGTAGAGGCGGATCGATTTCGTATCCTGATTACATTGGCAGACCAAAAGCAAACTTTTCTAAACGTAGTGTCAGTGCTCAGTTGAAGTATGAGGTTACACCTAAGTTTAATTTTGGCGGCAATATGACTTATACGAGTGGCATGTTGGGTGGTCAACCTGATGCAGGTTCTGCAAGTGATACTATGATTAGAACACCAAGCTATACGGTATTTGATATTTTTGCATCATACCAAGCCACAGAACAGCTAGGTGTTCGTGCTAACATCCAAAACCTTACAGATAAAGACTATTACACAGCGATCTATCGTGGTGGTGATATTATTTATATTGGTGATGGTAGAGCAGCGAATGTCACGATGACATACAAGTTCTAAGCAAATAGTTAAACAAAATAAGGGGCGTGAATGCGTCCCTTGTTTTATTTTTGGAGCACAATAATGATCGTGATTAAAGAAGTACTCACGGCACAACAAATTGACCATTTTAATCATGTAATGGCGAAGCAAGAGTGGGTTGATGGCAGTGTGACGGGTGGGAGTCAATCAAATACCGTTAAGAAGAACCAACAACTTCCTGCAGATTCAGCCATTGTCAGAGGCCTAGAAGATACGGTGTTAGCGGCATTGGCTAAGCACCCTATGTTTATCTCTGCTGCTTTACCCTTAAAGATATTTCCACCGATGTTTAACCGCTATGGCATAGGTGAAACCTATGGCGTGCATGTTGACAATGCTATTCGTATACCGCCTGGAAGCTCAGCACGTATACGAACAGACTTATCAGCAACATTATTCCTAACCGAGCCTGATCAATATGATGGTGGTGAACTGGTGATTGAAGATCATTACGGTTCTCAGCCAGTGAAATTGGCTGCGGGAGATTTAATTCTCTACCCTTCAACTACATTACATCAAGTGACACCTATTACACGGGGTGAACGTACTTGTGCTGTATTTTGGGTGCAGAGTATGGTGAGAAATACCGAATACCGTAAAATCCTGTTTGACCTAGATCAGACTGTACAATCTTTGACCAGCCAGCATGGTCATGAGCATCACGATGTAATGCGTTTATCAGGCATTTATCATAATTTAATACGACAATGGACGGATACCTAGGTAAACACATGGTACAAGCACCTTTAACAACACTCCCTACTGATCTCGTGAGCCTGAGTGACTATGCACGCTATGCGCCTAAACATATCCCCCATGCGATTTATGAATATATTGCAGGTGGCGGTGCAGATGAAGTCACCTTAAACAGAAACCGAGCTAAGCTCGATGATTTGCATATATTACCAACAGCACTGAATGACAGCACTCAAGGTACAACTCAGACAGAAATACTGGGTGAAGTATGGCGACATCCAATGATGCTAGCACCTATCGCATTCCATAAGCTTGTCCATCCTGATGGTGAAGTTGCAACAGCACAAGCGGCTTCTATTTTAGAAACAGGCATGATGGTGAGTACACTGTCTTCTGTCGAATTAGAAACGATTGCAGATGAACTAGATAGCCCTAAATGGTTTCAACTTTACTTCCAACAAAGCCGTGACTTTACATTGTCATTAGTGAAAAGAGCCCAAGCAGCGGGTTATAGTGCCTTAGTGATTACCATTGATGCCCCATTACACGGAATACGAAACCGTGCGCAA
Source organism: uncultured Gammaproteobacteria bacterium (assembly GCA_937900515.1). GTDB lineage: Bacteria > Pseudomonadota > Gammaproteobacteria > Nitrosococcales > Methylophagaceae. The sequence goes on from CALCCU010000225.1 coordinate 3,799, forward strand.
CGGGCTGGATTTTCACTGCCAGAAGGTGTGTCAGCCGTGAATTTGAAAGACAGACCACCATTGCCTAGTGCTAGCTTTGATTTGTCTCAAAGTATTGTATTTCAAGGTATGATGAGTGAAGCGCCCACATGGGCCGATATTCAATGGCTTCAAAGTCAGACAGATATGCCTGTGGTGTTGAAAGGTATTTTAAACCCTAAAGATGCAGTGAAGGCACAATCGCTGGGCATGGCAGGAGTTATCGTGTCTAATCATGGCGGTAGAACCTTAGACTGCTTACCATCATCCATTGAAATGTTACCTAAAGTAAGAGCAGCAGTTGGCAGCGATTACCCCGTATTATTTGATGGAGGTATTGAGCGGGGAACAGATGTATTTAAAGCACTAGCATTGGGTGCTGATGCAGTATTAATCGGCAGACCCCAACTCTATTCACTTGCCGTAGCAGGCGCTATGGGAGTTGGGCACATGCTACGAGTATTACGTGAAGAACTTGAAGTGACGATGGCACTAGCTGGTACGCCAACGATCGATGAAATTACTGATGAGTACTTGGTCTAACAAGCTTAAGACTTAAGGTAGGTTTTTAATACCTAGCGACTTGTTTTGATTTGGGCATAAAAAAAGGCATCCGAAGATGCCTTAATTGTTTAGAAGTGTTGGTAATGCTTTTTCAATGTTTTTGTTACGGTCCAAATGCTTGTTAAGCCATCAGGGAAGATAACATAGTCACCTGGTACGATAGTCACTGGCTCACCACCGTCTGGAGTAACAACAATTTCACCTTCTAAGATGTATGAACGTTCGCTTTTATTGTCGAAATCAAGACGGAATTCAGATACTGGGCAGTCCCAAATATTCCAACTTGAAACGCCTAATTCTTTCAAACGTTCTTCACTTAAGTTTTTTTCAATGATAATTTCTGGCATAACATTCCTACATTTGTGTGTCGTTAGTAAAATAGATACGAAATTCTAATCGCTGTTAAAGCGAGACGTCATCACAAACGTGATGACAGGAGGATAATACCAGAAACCTCACGATACAACGATGTAATTGAGTGAACAATCTAAAATTAGGAATAGGTTAGAGGTACTGAAATAGCTACGGTATTAGCTCATTAATAATGAGATGGACATTATTGCTTTCTATAGCCTGTGAACATGGTCATGATTAAGTTTCGATTGCTTAGTTTGCTCATTATTAGTACTGCTAAAATATGGATCATCACTGCAATGGCTATCAGATTGGCAATAATTTCATGTGCATCTTCGACCCATTCAACACCCCAAAAAGCATCGAGCGTTATCATCCATCCGGTAATGGAAACTAAAAAGAGTAAGGTGAGCAATAGAAAAATCATCATGCCACCAATTGGATTGTGACCTTCTGAGATTGGGATGGTGTTTGTTCGGAGGTGTTTTATATGTTGTTTTATTTTGCTTGGTGAAGGTAAAAAACTCGTGAAGCGAGCATTGTGAGATCCACAAAGCCCCCATGCGAGGCGAGCAATTAATAAGCAGAGCAAGCAATAGCCTAAATAGTTATGCCAGCTATCTTCTAAAACAAAGTAATTTAGGACAACAATCACCACAGTTGCCCAATGAAAGCAGCGTATGAATTTGTCCCAAATTACAATGTCTTGCATGTTAATCGATTACTTTTTTGACGATGTCGCCGTTTACAGGGTTGAAGTAGACTTCAATTTTATCTACGTGACCTTTTTTTTCCTCCCATCCGTAAATTTCATAACAACTATCATCAATTTTGAATAGTTTTATAGTGAAGCCGTAGTCATTGATGATTTTCTTTTGCATGTCATACATGCCCATCATAT
>CALCCU010000226.1 GCA_937900515.1 uncultured Gammaproteobacteria bacterium
TTAATAGTCCGAAATATTTACCTTTAAGTCCGAAAAACTTACCTTTAACGTCGTAAGTACATGATTATTAGTGATTTTTATGGGTTAGAAACAAGGAGAAACATAGAAACAATAGGTAAGGTTGTGGATAACTAATCTGATGAGCAAGAAAATAACGCAACTGTTAAATAGAGTTGAACCGTGAAAAGGTTTACTTTTCTGGTTTTGTGAGCCAGTTATCACACCAGAATCTTTTAACTTGGCTCTGACCAATCCAGCCAACAATCAAAAGCAAAAGTAGTTTAGGGCTTGCTGCCCTCTCAATGCTCCGCACTGATTCACCTTGCTAGATTGTAGGGCGTTAAACGCATCACAGCAGCTATATTTCAAACCGACTTATACATTCGTATGGTTTCCATCGTTGAACAGCTTAGCGGTCAATCTGAGGCGGTTTAGCACTAATCAAGATTAAAAGCGGTTTATCATGAGAGTGATTGGCTTTCTCCCATGCAACGTATTGGGACTGTCTTTAGGTGTTCTACCTATCGTTGGGGGAATGCTGCGCAGCGTTATCCGTAGGGGAGACCCCTACACCCCCCAAAAGTTAGGCAGTCGTTCGTATAATCGGCGTTATGTAACTTTAGTAAGATCTTTTGATGGTGAGAAAGACGCTAGAACTTGACCCTGTAGTTAGCTCTAATGTTTATAATGCCCTATGACTTTCTTCTTACTTTTAGTGTTCACCTTAACAGCTGTATTTGGGCGAATGATTTTACAATACAGAATGACTGGTGATTGTGGTATTCGTGTGACAGGAAAGGATTCACCTCCTGTGCAGATAGCTGCAAGCTTACTACTCTTAGTATCCGGGCTAATCATTGTTTTTTGTACACTCGGTTTAACCATGGGTTATCTGAAACGCAGTTTCCAGCCTTCCCTGATACAGATGACAATGGGATACATTCTCTATTCATTGGGGTTAATTACAGTGCTGGTCTCTCAGTACCAAATGGGCACGGCCTGGCGCATTGGGGTTAATGCTGATGAAAAAACAGAGCTTGTTACACAGGGTTTGTTTAAACACGTCAGAAACCCGATTTATACCGGGCTTTTTATCGGTAGCATGGGTCTATGGCTAGTATCTCCTTCGATATTGCTCATGCTTGGATTGCTAGGTCTTTATGTCGCAGTAGAGTTATTTGTCAGGAAAGTTGAGGAACCATATTTGCTTCGGCAGTTTGGTGATGAATATAAGAAGTGGTACCACTCAACACCACGCTATTTTCCGAATTTTAATCAGAAGTAACCGTACATGGAACAGCAGATAAAAAAACACTTCACTCTACTCCTATGTGCCTGGTTAATTGCGTTGTGTGCGACATTAGGGGCTCTCTTTATTGGTGAAGTCATGGGGCAAACGCCTTGTACACTATGTTGGTATCAACGGATTGCAATGTTTCCGTTAGCGCTGATATTAGGCATTGCCTGTAGTACTTATGACTTCAAAATCTGGCAATATGCATTACCCTTGGCTTTGATCGGAGCAGGAATTGCTCTATGGCATAGTTTGCTGTACGCAGGAATTGTGCCTGAGCCGATTGTACCGTGCAGTCGTTCTGGCCCCTCCTGCACGGATGCCAATATGTTGCTACTCAATTCAATACCACTGCCTTATCTATCGTTATTAAGCTTTACCAGCATATCGGTTTTACTCTCAATGATTGCTAAAGGAAAAAACTCATGAAAACACACTATCTTGTTGCAGGCATTTCTGCGGTCGCTGTTGCAATATTTGTAGTTGGGAATTATTTTTACAGCCCTCAGCAACCTGCTAATGTCACACTAGCAAGTGACAGCACAGCAACGGCAGATAATACAAGTCAAAGTGCATCCACAAATGACTCAGCGTTAATTCGCGCTTACTCGCCCATTCTTGGTCCTGAAAATGCCCCAGTGACGATTGTTGAGTTTTTTGATCCCGGCTGTGAAGCTTGCCGTGCGTTTCACCCAATAGTTAAAGAAATTCTGGCGAATAACCCTGAAACAGTGCGGGTCGTGATGCGCTATGCTGCTTTTCATGATGGCTCGGATACCGCTGTTAAAATATTGGAAAGCGCAAGAAAACAGGATAAGTTTGTTCCGGTACTGGAGGCTCTATTAGAAGCGCAACCGCAGTGGGCGAGCCATCACCGTGCACAGCTTGAATATGCTTGGCAGGCTGCCGAGGGTGCTGGTTTAGATCGGGCACTCGCTGAAGAACAGATAAAAGATCCTGCGATGATGGCGATGCTCAAACAAGAAGCTGACGATATTAAAAAAGTTGGTGTTAATAAGACCCCCACATTCTTTGTCAATGGGATGCCGTTAATGGATTTCAGTGCTGCAGGTCTGCAAGGGATGGTTAATGCACGGACGGGAAAAAAACCCTAAGCGAGGCCAAGCAATGATGCACTTTTCTGACTCGATCAAGCCTTACGTTCAACAGGAAGTTGAGCAGTCTCAGCAGTATAGAGCGGCAGGCGATATCAACAAGGAATTTGAATGCCTTGAAAATGCACACGTGCTCGGCCAAGAATCGACTTACTATCATGTGTACGCCCACTTGAAAATGCTTCAGTGGGGGATTAGGAATCGAAATGTCAAAGAGGTTTTAGGCCAGTTGCTGCGCATCGTCGGTGCTACAGTCACAACGTCAATTGGCCTTGTTCCGCATGGTAATACCGGCGGCAGTAACGTTAGCCCGTTCCAACGCATGCCTATTCAACCAAGATTAGCCACGATTATCGATCAGGCAAAACATCAATCGATGAATACATGACGCTAGGCTTTATTACTTAATTATAATTAGGGCACACCCTAATTAGAGTGCTTGGGATTGCCCGATACAAGTCTAAATAGGGTTATATTTAGGGTTTTTATATGGTATTCCAATAATCTCTAAACCCTATTTAGAGATTCATCAAGAACCACGCCACCATCTAACGAATGGATTGAGCTGAACGGTTTTAGTGGGAGCTTCAAGTCGGTTAGTCAGGCTTACTATCTGTGACTGGTAAAATTTCTTATCAGCCTTCAGGTCTTCTATTTGCACCCGTAATTCCTTAACCAGTTCAGCCTGTTCACTACTCCCTAAATTAGGCTGTACAGTGTCGCCCACTGTGGGCTGTTCTTGAACGTTCGCAGCCTGTTCAGGTGGGTCACTCTTCATTTCACCAAATACCCTCAACAGCTCTGAGCTATCAATATATTTCTTGCCACTGCCATCCACTGAGACAGTAATCTTGCCAGTGTCTATGTACTGACTGTAAAAATACGTTTTACCTATTGGTGATCGTTTAATTGCTTCTGTGATAGTTAGTTGAGCCATGTACAGTGTCGTCCACAGTGAACGGGTTAGTGAACGTTCACACTATCACACATTGTGATGGTCACGTAGTGGGTCATATTTCAAAGTCACTGCTTCGTTCCGATTGTTTAAGCGTCACTTCTTGCTGGTTTTCCAGCCTCATTGCTTCTGTTAGCACTACTACCTTTTTTATTTGCGCCTTTGTTAATCCCTGAAATGGTTTGCGTGCTCTTGTAAGCTGTTCTCTCTGGTTTTTCATAGTGGTACTTAGGTCTTCTGCTCTTTTTTGATTCTGAAGCGATACAGACGCATTGACAGCCACTTCGTGGTACGCCTCTTGCACCGAATGGGTTAACCGTTCCGCGATAGTGTTTGAAGATTCGACGTCAGTCGTGAAAATACCTTTCTTCAGAATTCTAGGTTCGATGGATTCTGGTTTGATAATGACGGTCTGTGCTTCACTCTTTTGAATGGCTGCGTAGTGTTTTTTAATGCTTTGGTGTTTGGCTTTGCTGCCTTCGATTCCTCTTTCCAACCCGTGCTTAAGCCCTACTTTTTCAGCAAAGTCGGTTTGCATTTCATTGAGCATTTTTGCACCCCCTAGAAATGCCCTGCAGTTCAATTTCTCCCTTTCATCAATAGGCACCACATAGGCGTACAAATGGGGTGTTTGTTCGTCACGATGCACACCGGCATAAACCACATTGTCAGCCCCGTGTTTTTCTTTCAACCATTGGATGGCCTCTTGAAAATAACTATCCTGGTCTTCTCGTGTTTTTCCTTGCACGGTTTCTGGTGATCCAGTGACAAGGTACTCGATGGCGAGCACTGCATTTTTTCTTATCTTTTTTTGGGTGTCTAATCGCTTGGTGATGTTATCCATTGCGTGATCGACACTGTGAGAAAAGTGGTGTGAATTATCTGGGGTTCGTTCGGGGTCAGCGTTGGGCGTATCTTGCGCTCTAAAACTGTGTTTTAGACTGCGCCGGATGCTGCCTTTGTCTTTTAGCTTTTGCACCCTGAGTATTGCGTATCCCATTCTTTCTCTCCGTGGTTGTTGTCTGCCGGTTTTGGGTTTGGCAGAGACGCACAATTCATCCCAATTGCCAGAGAGTGCCGAGGCTAATGCTGGCACGATTCTGTCAATTGATATGAATTGTGGACTCACTACACAATTTCTACGAAATTGAGGTGAGCCCTTCGGGGATTAAGGGAAGTTTTTCACTGCCTAGCGGCAGGGGAAAGGTTGAAATACGTCACTGTTATTTTGGAACAGTGACGTATTTCTGGGAGCTAGATGTGGTCTATTCCCGAGGGCCGTTTTCAACAGTGACCGCCCAGTGACGGAATATTTTTAAGCCAATTGATGGGATGGTTTACCTATACCACCCAGTACCGATAACCACTTTTCATCAGTACCACGATCCAACCAATGCTTATGAATTTTGACTGCTTCCAGTGGCGTAATACTATGGCTGTTTTTACCGCTCGATAGCTCCTTTAAGATGAACCGCTTTCCGACATCTTGAGTGCATTTTAGAGTGCCTTTTTTGACGTCATTAGACCACTTTAGATAAGCACTTTCTAAGTCGTCAGAAAGTGCCGGAGAAGCCCCACGCGTGGACTCTCTAAGTGGTTTTTCACTATCCACTTTATCGGGATCTAAAATCCCACCACCACTGTTTTTATCTGGCAGTGAAATGACTCCCGCAGCTACCGACATAGACAGCATAACTTGATCGTGTGAGTGACCCATTCGGCGCATCAGGTCGTATTGCTCATGGAACAATGCACTGGTGTCAACGCCTCGGCTTACGAAGGCCACAACCATTCTGATTCCAATGGTGATGAAATCGAAAACGATCATAAAAATTAACGTTTTCCAGTTTCGGGCTTGTTCGACATCACCACCAAATAGTTTAGATAGAAAACGGTCATCAGCACCTAGCCCTGAAACCGCGACCGTACCACCAGAGGATAATAGTTCTGTCCTGCGTTCTTGGAGTGTTGCGAGTAGAGCGAGTGTTCCAGCATATTCACTGTTTCCATTTGAGTATGTGAGGCTGTTTAACTGTCTTTCTAGGCTGTCAATTTCTCTTCGGGCTGGATTAATGCACTTAGTTAGGTAATTTGCAGGACAGCGCGATAGGGTAGCTCTGACAGATGATAACTGACTGTTTAACTGTTCAATCTTTACAGCTTCCGCATTTGCTTTGGTTGAGTCTGCAAACTTGGCCAGACTTTCCAGCTTGTTTTCTGCCGACAGTATTCTTGCGTCTACCGATTGCATCGGTGCTGAATCTAAAGAGGCTTGAGCGGCTTTTTTAGCGCCTGAAACGTTACCGTTGAAGGCTGCACCCGCCAATATGACCGCGTAAATCACCAGCATGGTTAAAACAACTAGCATCACGCCGGTGGTGTTTTTGTTGGTCATCGCTTTAAGCAACAACCAAACTAAAAGCAGCTTGAGTGATGCAAAGGCAATAAATCCGATGACGAATAAAAACGTGTTTAAACCTTCGCCCTGGGTCGTTGCCCAGGAGACGGCCATACTCGCGGGTAACAGGTCCACCACAAGGAGTGCGGAAGCTATGTATTTACTAGCGTTGCGGTCTTTTAGGTTGAGGTGAATAAAGATCAAGGTTGCAGTCATCATTGCAACAGATATTGAAATGTAATGTGAAGAGATGAAGTCCATTAGATTAGACCCCACAATTTAGCAGGTGTGTTATTGTGCTTGCGCATTTTCTCGACTCCTTGTAAGTCGTTTAAGTGAAGTCCTCCTGTTTGGTTCCAGCCAAACGGGTAGGGCGTTAGGGATACTACCCCCCTCTCTTTTGTTTACTTAGTTTACTCACCTCCTAGTTGTAGTTGTTGTTGTTCATTTTCTGCGAACGTAACCTTGTATGAAGTAATCCGTCTTGATGTTTTTCTTGGTTCGAGCTTTAAAGCAATATTTGCCTTTTGCGATAATTCACTAGTCACCTTATCCAACACAGTTTTTTTAAACATTCCGTACCTATATGACTCTGGCACACCTAGCATCTTCCTGAGTTCATCGGTCTCAACTTCAAACCAGCCGCAAAACAAGCCGCCTGTGTCCCCTTTAGGCTGTGCCCAACTAACTAATAACTCATAGAAACGCCATGTGTATGTGCTTTTAAAATCAAAAGCTTTGTTTAGTGGGTACGAGCTGAATTTTTCGCGCATGCCTAATAAATGGGGCGCTATTAACGGATTCAGCGTGCAAACTATATGACCATTATTTTCATGATATTTAGCTTGAATCATAAGAGTTGTCTTTACTGCATATGGTGGCTCTTTAGTAATTAATATTTTGCCCATCAACCCATCAGCAGCGCGGGATAGATCACCATAAGCGTGATTAAGCGCTACATTGTAAACAGCAGCATAATCAACCGCAGTAAGTGTAATGTGCTGTAATTCGTTGTCTGGCCGCATAGGATGTAAACGACTTATCAAAGCTTCCATAATGCGCTTTTCAACTATAGAAAATCGGTAGTAAGCACGAGAAAGGGCATTCGACTTAGTAACTGTATTGTCTGCAATGTCACGTCGAGGCAATCCTTTATTTATATTAACCGCTTTTTCCTTTCTTTTTTTACTCTCTATTTTTTTCTGTATTGCTGCAATTTTTGCATCTAACGATGTAGCCATCTGGAAGATCCGGGAAGATAGGTAAGGCGTCAGTATAAATCTTACCTTTAATAAAAGTAAAGACTTATAAACAACTTACATTTACAAAAGGTAAGTTGTTATAAAGGTTTATTTTTAAGTCCGAAATATTTACTTTAATATTCCGACATATTTACCTTTAAGTCCGAAAAACTTACCTTTAACGTCGTAAGTACATGATTA